>JBGQHA010000006.1:0-19075 GCA_041497735.1 Dehalococcoidia bacterium
GGCAGCAACGACGAGAAGTGGCGCTTCGCGACGTGCTGCGGGTGCTGCTCGGCGACCTCTTCGATGTCGATGCCGCCCATGTCGCTCAGGATCGCGACGGGGCGCTTCGCGAGCGCGTCGTACGTGACGCCCAGGTAGTACTCCTGCTTGACGGCCGCGCGCGCCTCGACGAGGACACCTTTCGGGAGCTGGCCCTTGATCTCGAGCTTGAGGATCTCGTCCGCGGCGGCCTTCGCCTCCGCCGGCGTATCGGCGAACTTCACGCCGCCGGCCTTCATCCGCCCGCCGGACAGCACCTGCGACTTGAGCACGACCGGCCCGCCGACTTCGGCCGCGATGCGCTCCGCGTCGGCACCCGTCATCGCCAGCCCGCCCTTCGACGTGGCGATCCCGGCCTTCGCTAGGAGCTGCTTCGCTTCGAACTCGTAGAAACGCATGAAGTGCTACTCCCTCACCCCGACCTGCCGGTCACCCCTCTCCCTCGGGGAGAGGGGCCGGGGGTGAGGGCCATGCGCTACGCCACGCGACCCATGACCTGCAGGATGTCGTAGCCGGTGACTTCCTTCGATTTCGCCGCCTGCGCCGTGAGCCAGGCCGCGTCCAGCTTGCCCGCCTGCACCGCCTTCGCGAGATCGACTAGGCAGGCTTTGATCGTCGCCTCGTCGTGGAACTTGCCGTACGTCGGCTCGTAGATCGAGCCGCCGCCCTGCGCGTGGTAGTACTCGACGGCGTGCTTCGCCTCGGCGACCTGCTCGTCGGTGGGCGTGAAGCACTCGTTCGCGATGGCGGCCTGCTGCGGGTGGATCACCCACGTGCCGTCCATGCCCAGATTGGCCGACTCGATGTTCTTCCGGCGCAGCTCTTCGTTGATCCGCTTCGCCTCCTCCGGCGTGGAGTCCTTGCGCACGATGCGCAGGTAGGCGTTATCGATCGCGTGCAGCCCGGCCGCCTTCGCCGCGACGACCGTCGCCTGCTTGGCGTAGTGGAAGTTCTGGTTCTGGCGCTCCACGTTCTCGCGCACGCCCATCGCCGCAGCGAAGTCCGCGATGCCGAAGATGAGGCCGGCCATGCGCTCGGAGGCCGTGGCGATCTTGTAGGCGTTCACGACCGCCAGCGGGGTCTCGATGAGCGCCTCGATCTGCACGCGCGTCGTCCAGCCGCCCTGCGGCTCGAGCGCGTCGAGCAGGCGCGAGAGGTAGACGATGTCCTCGGGCAGCTCGGTCTTGGGCAGGATGATGCCGTGGAACTTATCGGGCGCGCCGAGCATGATCGCCTCGAGGTCGCCCAGGAAGAACTTCGACTTGATGTTGTTCGGCCGGATCGCGATGACCCTGCTGCCGAAATCGATCGTGTTCAGCGCCTCGACCATGGTCTGGCGGCTCGACTCGCCCTTGTACTCGTAGGGGCAGGCGTCCTCGAAGTCGGGCATGATGTGGTCTACGGGCGCCTTGGCCGCGTTCTCGTGCATCTTGAGCTGATGCGACGGGTAAGTCAGCTCCGTGCGCGGGATGACGAAGCGGTTGAGCTTCTGCAGGATGTACATGCTCGCTCCCGAGATTCGAATTCGACCAGCTTCCGTACTATACGGACGCCGCTCGACGCTAGGCAAGCGGAAGGCCGGGTACGTCCCGGCCTTCCGAACGCCTTCGTTAAGGGGTTCGTTTACTGCGCGTTCACCGCGTCCGCCGGCACCGGGATCTCCTTCACGGTGTCAGGGCTCAGATCGGCAACCTTCACGCCCTCCCAACTGTAGGCCTTGTTGGTGATCTTCACCTGACCGCCCTGAAAGACACCGATCGCGATCGCTTGCGCCGGGTCGTGGTCGGTCGCGCTCAGGTTGACCGGGAAGAGACAGACGGAGCATGTCCAGTTCGTGATGCTCTCGGCCGCCTTCACCAGACTGGCACGTGTGAGCGGTTCTTTCGCGGTTTTCAGTGTCTCTACCATCAACTCGGCCACGTACTGCGCGTAGAGCGTCAGCGCCGGCGCGTACGTACCGATGTCTGGGTGCTGACTCATGAGCTGGAGATGGGCTGCCACGCCCGGATGTTTGTCCGCTTGCTGCGCCATGTAGGTCGCGACCGGGCCCATCGTGCCCTCGATGTTGTTCGCTCCCGCGATAGTAGCCGTCAGCTCGTTCACGCTCACCGAGCTGATGAAGAACGGTACCTTCCAGTTGAGGTCCGCGCGGGCGTGCTTGATGCCACCGGCCAGAAAGAGCGGCGTGGCCCAGAACGCGACGATATCCGCCCCAGCCGACTTCAGCTGGTCGACCTGCGAGTTGATGTCGGGGTCGGTCACCTCGTAGGGCTTCGAGCCGGCGAGCGTCACCTTGCCGGCGATGCCGATCTTGAGACCGGCGAGGCCGTCGAGGCCGAAGTCATCGTTCTGGTAGACGACGCCGACTTTCTTGCCGGCGTAGTTCGCCGCGATGTACTTGCCGAGTGCCACGCCTTCGCCTTCGTAGTTCGGGTTGGAGCCGAAGACCATCGGCCGCGCTGAGGGGTCCTTCACCCACTCAGTCGCGCCGGTAGCCAGGAACA
This sequence comes from Dehalococcoidia bacterium, assembly GCA_041497735.1. GTDB lineage: Bacteria > Chloroflexota > Dehalococcoidia > DSTF01 > RBG-16-68-14 > JBBDXS01. Next base: position 2,544 of record JBGQHA010000006.1, read on the forward strand.
TGTCCGGCACGCCCTGCTCCTTCAGGTAGTCCACCACTTGCAAGTGGTTCGGCGTTCCGAGCGCGTTGAACATCGCGAAGATGTGGTCCTGCTCGACGAGCTGGCGCGTCAGTTCGACCGCCTGCGATGGGTTGTAGGCGTCGTCCTTCTCGATGTAGTTGATCGTGCGGTTGTTGACGCCGCCCTTGGCGTTGAGGTCATCGAAGTACGCCTTGGTGAACTTCGGGATCACATTGTAGGCGGCGATCGGCCCGGTGATCGACGTGTGAGTTCCGAGCGTGACCTGCGTATCGGTCACGCCGGGCACGTTTCCGCTCGGCGCCGAGGTGCCCTTGGGCGTCACCTTCGCGGCCGTGCCCTTGGGCGTGCTGGTGGCCGCCTTCTTTGTGCTGCTCTTGCAGGCCGTCGCCCCGACCAGGACGACTGCCAACAGCACGAGAACGATCCGGAGAAATGTGGACTTCTGCATTGAGTAGGCCCTCCCTGCTACTCCAAGAGTGACCGGTCAACCGCCGGTCGCCGGAACTATAACAATCAACTCGCGCTCGATCCACCAGGGCCCGGAGGCTGCCGCCGGGCCTCGTCGGGGCTGGCCGGCGCAGGGCCCCTCGGCGCCGCGTAGCTCTTGGCCAGCTCCACGAGGGAGCTCAGCCGCGCGAGGATGCTCCGCCAGACGCCTCTCGGCCCGTTCGACTGGAAGGCCTGCACCGCGCCTGCGAAGCCGCGCGGGAAGAGCAGCATGACGATCACCAGCGCACCGCCGTAGATCACCCCGCGCAGGTTCTTCGCTTGCGAGAAGACATCGCCCAACCGGGTGATCGCCTCCACCTGGAACGTCAGGAACAGCGCCCCGAGCACGGAGCCGAGGACGCTTGCCAGGCCGCCGATGACGATCGCGACGAGGAAGAGGATGGAGTCGAAGAAGCCCAGGCTCTCCGGCCCGACGAACGCCTGCACCATGAAGAACAGCCCGCCCGCGATGCCGGCGTAGAACGAGCTGAGCGCGAACGCGAGCGCCTTGTAGAACGGCACGTTCACGCCCATCTGCTCGGCGCCGATCTCGCTGTCGCGCAGCGCGACAAACGCCCGCCCGATGCGGCTGTGCGTGATGTTCCAGAACACGGCGGTCATGAACACCGCCGTCGCCATCGTCGTGTAGTACAACCACTCCGACTTGTCGAGGAACCTATCGGCGAAGCCAGGAGGCTGCAGATCGTGAATGCCAATGCCCAGCGCGCCATGCGTGTAGTTGTTAATCCCCCCGATCTTGAGAATCTGCGGCAGGCTGAGCACCAGCGCGAACGTCGCGATCGCCAGGTACGGCCCGCTCAGCCGCACGGCCGGGATGCCGATGACGACTCCTCCCACCACGCCTGTGAACAGCCCGGCCAACGCGATCGCCAGCGGCAGCGGCACGTTGAACCGCTGCGAGAAGATCGCTGTGGTAAACGCTCCGACGAGCACGACCGCGGCGTGCCCGAGCGAGATCTGCCCGCTGTAGCCCGTCAGCAGGTTCATGCTCAGCACGACGAGCAGCCAGACGGCGAACATCGTCGCGTTGAAGGTGCGAAACTGCGTGACGTATCCGTCGAGCAGCGGCCAGGTGTGGAAGAACGGGAACAGCACGAGGACCGCACCGAGCAGCCCCAGCCAGAAGACCCTCGCGACAGGAAGCTGGAAGCTTGGCATGCTATACCCTGCGCGCCGGCGGCCGGCCCAGCAGCCCCGTCGGACGGATCATGAGCACGATCACGATCATGACGAACGCTAGCGTGAGGTCGACGTTGCCCACGCCGGACGGCACGTACGTGGCCGCGTAGTTCTTCGAGACACCGATGATGATGCCGCCGATGATCGCTCCAGGGGGGCTATTGAGCCCGCCCAGCACCGCTGCGGCGAAGGCGTAGAGCAGGATCGCGAAGAGGCTGCTCGTCGTGAGGCTGACGCTCTGCGCCACCATCACGCCGGCGATCGCTCCCACGCCCGCCGACAGCGCCCAGCCGAGCGTGAGCATGTTGCCCACCGGAATGCCGACGAGCTGGCTGGCGAGCCGGTTCTGCGCCGTCGCCCGCATCGCCAGGCCGAGCGTCGTGCGCTGGAACAAGAAGTAGAGCACCGTCATCACGATGAGCGAGACGACCAGGATCCCGACGTTCAGCCTGCCGATGCACACGTCCGCGGCGCAGATCGCATCGCCCTTGAACACCGAGAACGGGCCGAAGCCCTTCGGTTGCGCGCCCCAGATCCAGAGGGCGAGGCCGTTGAAGATGGTGAAGAGCCCCAGCGTCACGATGACGCTGTTTAGCGGCGGCGCGTTCTCCACCGGCCGCAGCACCAGCCGCTCCAGCGCTGCGCCCATCGCCGCGGCGACGAGAATCGCCAGGATGAAGGCCGGCCAGAAGTCCATGCGCGTCATGAACGACCAGGCGATAAACGTCGTGAACATCGCCATCTCGCCCTGCGCGAAGTTCAGCACGCTTGTCGAGCGGTAGATCAGCACGATCGCCAGCGCCACGATCGCGAACAGGCTTCCGCTCGCGATACCACTCAGCGTTTGTTGCGCGAATTCCTGCATCGTTAGTACCCCAAGTAAGATCGTCGCACGTCTTCGTTCTCCTGTAGCCGCGCCGCGCTGTCTTCGAGGACGACTTTGCCTGTCTCAAGCACGTAGCCGCGGCTGGCGATGGCAAGCGCCGCCTTGGCGTCCTGCTCGACGATCAGGATCGCCAGCCCCTCGGACGCATTGATCGTCCGCACGATATCGAAAATCTCGCGCACGAGCAGCGGCGCCAGCCCGAGCGACGGCTCGTCGAGCAGCAGCAGCCGTGGCTTTGCCATCAGCGCCCGCCCGATCGCGAGCATCTGCTGCTCCCCGCCGCTCAGCAGCCCAGCCTCCTGCTTGTGGCGCTGCCCCAGCACAGGAAAGTACCCGAACACACGGTCGATATCGCTCTTGACGCCGCCGGCATCGCGCCGCGTGTACGCGCCCAGGCGCAGGTTCTCCATCACGGTCAGCTCGCTGAAGATCTGCCGGGCCTCCGGCACGTGAGACACGCCGAGCTGAACGATCTTCTCCGGCGCGAGCCGGTCGATGCGCCGCCCATCGAACTCGATGACGCCGTGCGACGGCCGCACCAGGCCCGAGACCGCGCGCAGCGTAGACGACTTGCCGGCGCCGTTCGCACCCAGCACGGCAACGATGTCCTTCGCCGGCACCTCGATAGATACGCCGCGCAGCGCCAGCACCGGGCCGTAGGAGGCATGCACATCGCGCATGCTAAGCATCGTTCTGCCCCAGATACGCCGCGATCACGCGCGGGTCGGCCTGCACCTCCGCCGGTGTGCCATCCGCGATCGTACGGCCGAAGTCCAGCACGCAGACGCGGTCCGACACCGCCATCACCAGCCCCATGTGGTGCTCCACCAGCAGGATCGTGAGCGCCAGGTCGTGCCGGAGCGTTAGGATCAGCGTCTTCAGCGCCTCGACTTCCTCGTGGTTCAGCCCGTTCGCCGGCTCATCGAGGAGCAGCAGTCGCGGCCGGGACACGAGCGCGCGCGCCAGCTCCACACGCTTCTTGATAGCGAACGGCAGCGCACCGGCCGGCGCAGATGCGTACGGCTGCAGCTCGAGGAGCGTGAGCATCTCGTCGGCCAGCTCACGCGCGCGGCGCTCCTCGCGCCGCCAGCGCGGGAGCCGGAACGCGCATTCGAGCGTGTTGCTGCGCATCTCCGAGTGCTGCCCCACGAGCAAGTTCTCCAGCACGGTCATGGAGCTGAAGATCTCCAGGTTCTGGAACGTGCGCGCAGCTCCCGCCGCGATGATCTGGTGCGGCTGCATGCGCAGCAACTCACGGCCTTGGAACATGATCGAGCCGCGGTCTGGATGGTAGACGCGCGTCATGCAGTTGAAGACGGTCGTCTTGCCGGCGCCGTTCGGGCCGATCAGCCCGACGATCTGGCCCTCATCGACGTCAAACGAGACGCCGTCGAGCGCGACGATGCCGCCGAACCGGATCGAAAGGTCGTGAACGCTGAGCAGAGCCATCGATCGCCTGACTTCGCCGCTCGGGAGCGGCTGGAATGCTAGATCTGGCCGGAGCGCAGCCGCTCCGCGAGGGACCAGCCCGCGGGCACCGCCAGCGTCGCCGCGACGAGCTTCGCCAGATCGCCGGCAACGAACGGCCACAGGCCCAGGTCGCGCGTCAGACTCCAAGTCGCGCCCGGAACATGCGTAATGTGCAGCCAGGCGTTCAGCCAGATCAGGCCGGGAACGTAGATCAGCGCGTTACCGAGCAGCATCGGCAGGACGATCCAGCGGTTGCGGTCCCAGCCTCGCTCCGCGAACCAGCCGACGAGCACCGCGGCGAAGAAGAAGCCGATGATGTAGCCGCCGGACGGACCGGCGAACGCGGTGTAGTAGCGGTCCGTATGTGCGAACACCGGGGCGCCCGCGACGCCGGCGGCCATGTAGCTGAAGACCGCTGCGCCGGCCAGCCGGCTCCCCAGGAGCGCGCCGATGAGCAGCACCGCGAACGTCTGCCCTGTAACGGGAACGATGTGTCCGTCCTTCGCATGACTGAACGGGAGGTTCCAGCTCACCTGGGAACAGAGAGCAAGAAAGACGACCGCGCCGGTGACGAGCAGCACGCGGCGCGCGATGCTGTCCTTCGGGAACAGCGCGACGCTGAGCGTTGGGTAGACGGTGGCTTGTTGCACGGCGGTTTCTCGTTGCATAGGCGTTCTCTCCTTACAAGAAAAGGCGGCCGTCCGCCGCCCTACGAATCCTTCGCATCGCCCAGGGCGCCTGCATCATAGGCGATCTGCTCACAGTGTCAAGGGCGTTATCGCAGGCTGCCGCGCTTTCTTCATTGTCATCCTGAGCGGCAAGTCCTTCAACAGAAGGACGAGAGCGAAGGATCTGGCAGTTCCCCGTAGAATTTGCGGACACGTTCAGCGCAGGCTGCCGCGCAGGCGCGGATCGAGGATGTCCCGCAGCGTATCGCCCAGCAGGTTGAAGCCAAGCACCACCAAACTGATCGCCATGCCCGGAAATAGCACGAGATACGGGTGCAGACGCATGTTGCTCTGGCCCTCGCTCAGGTCGATTCCCCACGACGGCGTGCCGGGCTCGAGCCCCAGGCCCAGGAAGCTCAGTGCAGACTCCGCCAGCACCGACACCGCGAAAACGCTGCTCGCGCCCACGATGATGATCGGCATCACGTTTGGTATCAAGTGCCGGGTCAAGATCCAGCTATCGCTTGCGCCCAGCGAGCGCGACGCTTCGATGTAGTCACTGTGCTTTGTGATCAAGGCCGTGGCTCTGAGCACACGCGAGCCGCCGAACAGCGATGAGATGACGATCACGATCGCGATCGTCTTGAGACCCTGACCCAACGCCGTGATGAACGCCAGGTACAGGAAGAGCACCGGAAACGCGGCCCACGCCTCCCCGCCGCGCTGGATGACGTAGTCGATCCACCGCTGGTAATAGCCGGAGATCACGCCCAGCAGCGCGCCGGGAAGAAACCCGATCACCAGCGCCATCGCACCAATGAGGAACGACACCCTGGCACCCGCCATGATCCGGCTGAGCATGTCGTTCCCGCGCTGATTCGTCCCCAGTGGGTGAGCCAGCGAAGGGCCTTGCAGTTGCACTGACGCGTGGATCTCGCGAGGGTTCTCCGGCGCAACCACCGTGCCGAAGGCACTTTGGCTGATCACCTCAACCGCGCCAAGCGTTACGAAGGCGACGACGATAATCGCCGCGATGACGCCCACCGGGTTCTTGCGGGCAACTCGCCCCCACCCAGCGAGTCTCCGTCTTGGCTCGAGTGTTGGCTCCCACTCGGCAGCCGCTACGGGTGCTGTTACGGCTCCGGTCGCCATGGCTAGCGGTACTTCACGCGAGGGTCGATGAAGGCGTACGACAGATCGACGATCAAGTTAGCGAGAATGACCACCGTCGCCGTGTAGAGCACAAGGAACTGGACAACGGGAAAGTCCCGCTGCAACACGGACTGCAGGAAGAATACGCCCAGCCCGTTGAGACTCATGATCCGCTCCGCGATGACAGAGCCGGCGAAGACCGTCGTGAATGATGCCCCGACGACCGTCACGAGCGGCGCCAGCGTATTGCGGAACGCGTGCGTCATGACGACGCTGCGGCTCGCCAACCCCTTCGCCCGCGCTGTTCGCACATAGTCGCTGCGCAAGACTTCCAGCATCGTCGTCCGCTGCAACCGCATGATCCCCGCCGACCCGCCGATGCCGAGCACGAGGGAGGGAGGCGCGAACATACGGATGTTGCGCCAGAGGTCGTCGATGGGAGAGACGTACCCTCCCACAGGGGCAGCGTAGTTCCACACGATCGATGGGATCAGGATCAGGAGCACGAGCAGGAAGAACTCCGGGATCGACTGGCCGAACACCGCCAGCAGCCGCACGCCATAATCGATGCCAGTGTTGCGCATGGTTGCGGAGATCACGCCGAAGGTGACGCCGACGACGACACTAAGCGTGAGACTCAGCAAGATGATCTCAGCGCTTGCAGGAAAGCGATGCTTCACTTCATCTAGGATGTCTCGCTTACTGTAGTAAGTCTTCCCGAGATCACCTCTCAGGACGTGGCCCATCCAGTCGAAGTACTGCGTCGCGATGGGCTTATCGAGGCCGAGCTCCGCGTGGATCGCAGCGACCTGCTCGGGCGTGGCGTTCTGCCCGGCCATGAGAATGGCGGGGTCTTGCTGCGGGAGAACACGGAGCAGAATGAAGGTGATGAGCGAAACGAGTACCAGCACGAGTGGCAGGAATGCCAGCCGGCGCAACGTGTAACGCCACACAGTGTTGCGGAACCTCCTAGGCGAGACGCAGTTCGGTCATCGCTACTTGTCGAGCCAGGCGCGCGAGTTGAAGAGACCAAAGGACCCGCGGCCATCCACGGTCCCCTTGAGGTAGCTCCAGCGCGCCCCATAGCCGATTGGCGAATAGAGCGTGAACTGCGGCGCCAACTTTCGGATGATCACGCGCTGCGCCTCCTTCGTCTTCTCGATCCGCGTGGCATCATCCTGCTCGATCGCCGCCGCATTCATGGCAGCATCCACGTCCGCATCCTGATAACCCATGAAGTTCGGCGTGCGATAGAAGTTGAGCGGCAGCGAGGGGTCCTCGTACGGCAGGTGGGTGAAGCAGGTGAACTGGAAGTTGCCCGGGGCCAGCGTATTCGCGAGCCACCGGCTGATGTCTTCGCCTGTGAGCTTGATCTTGATGTCGGCCTTGCTCAGCTGCTGTTGCAGGATGCCCGCCAGGTCCGGATTTCCCGGCAGTGTGTGGTACTTCAGCTCGAACTCCTGATCGAACGGGAAGCCGGCTCCCTGCAAGACGGACCTCGCCTCGTCGAGGTTGAACCGGAAGAACTCCTTGAGGTCGGCGTCGTCTTCCGTGAGCGCATATGTCTTGTGCGCCGGCGGCACCGGACCTGAGAACACGCCGTCGCCCAGGTCGAGCACCTGGCGGATCTCGTCGCGGTTGATCGCGAGATTGATGCCACGACGGATGCGTTCGTCCGTGAACGGCGGATCGTAATGCACCATGAGCGTCCGATAGGTGCGCGAGAGGTCGGACGTGGTAACGATGCTGTCGCCAAGCCGGCTCTTCATGTCATTCAGCACGTCGTGCTTGAGGCCTGCAATCGTGTCGATATCCTTCGCCTCGAACGACGCCTGCGCCGACGTGTCGTCGGTGATGAGGATGTTGTCTATTCCGTCCAGGTACGGGAGGCCGGCTTCGCGCCAGCGCGGAAACTTGCGCAGCCGCGTATTCGTGAAGTTGCCTGAATCCGCCAGCATGAAGCGCCCCGAGCCGATCGGCTGGTTGTTGAGAATGTCGTCCTTGTCGAGAATCTCCTGCGGCAGGATCGAGCTGGTGATCGGCGAACCTGCGTTAGATGAGGTGAAGAACCAGAACCACGGCCTGTTCTGGTGGTAGATAACCGTGTGATCGTCGGGCGTCTCAACGCTATCGAGGATCTCCTGCAGCCAGCTAAACCCGAACGGGATCTGCGCTTTGAACTTCTCGGTGCTCGCCTTGACGTCCGCCGACGTGACCGCGCGACCGTTCACGGGCGGCATGTCGTGGAAGAAGGCGCTACCCATGGTGACGCTGATCGTTTGTTCATCGATGGTCTCGATGTCAGACGCTAGGAACTTCACCACTTCGCCGGTGTCCGTAGGGACGTACCACAGGTGATCGAAAATTGTGAAACCGCAATACAGCCCCTGCACCAGAGGCGCAATTCCGGCGCCGAACGGATTGAGGTTGGGGAATGCTGATCCGAGCCGTTGCTTGAGGATGCCGCCGGGCTTTGGTGTGCCTTGAAACGGTGTGGGCCCGCTCGGCGTTGCGCCGCCCTTGCCGCCGTTCTTGCACGCTGCGAGCACGACCGCCGCCGAGCCGACACCCGCCGCGCTACCCAGCAGCCGGCGTCGCGTCAGCCGCTGCCGCAGAAACGAATCATACACGCGCGCCATGAGCTGTCCTCCTCCTTGTAGAGCGGGAACCCTCGGCACGTCCGGTGCCTCCCGCGACCGTGAGTGTCATTGATGTATATCGAATCGCTTAGCCTGTCAAGTGCCAGGCGATAGCCTCGCGGCGAGCCGGCGCGTTAGAATCCAGTTACCGCGAGCGATCTCCATGCCTGATACCGATACGCCGCTGGCCGAACTGCTGGATGTAGACTGGGACGGCTTCACCGACGACCTCCCGTTCTACGAAGCGCTCGCCCGCCGCTGTGACGGTCCCCTGCTCGAGCTCGGCTGCGGCACGGGGCGCGTCGCGCTCCACCTCGCGCGCGCGGGCCACGCCGTCTGGGGCATCGATACCTCAGAGGAGGTGCTCGCTTTCGCTCGCTGCAAGGCCGGGGGCGCGAGCGATCGAGTGCACCTCCAGCACGCGGACATGCGCGATTTCAGGCTCGACCAACAGTTCGAGCTCGTCTTCGCCGGGTTCGGCGCGTTCCACCACTTGCTCACACCGGCCGATCAGCTCGCCTGCCTACGCACCGTCGAGCGCCACCTTTCGCCCGGCGGCGTCTTCGTCTGCGATCTGCGTCCCCTGCTCGACGTCGATTGGGACGAAGGCGAGGCAGCGCCCCTCCTGCACGACTGGACGCGCGAGCTGCCGTCGCGCGGGCTGAGCGTCACCAAGCTGCGCTCCGTTACCACCGATCGCGCGGCACAAGTCCACCACGAGACGCACATCTACGACGTCACCTCGGAAGACGGCACGCTCCGTCGCGTCACGACGGCGGTTGACCTTCGCTTCACAACCCGCTACGAGATGGAGGGATTGTTGCACCAGGCCGGTCTGCAGCTCGATCGGCTCTACGGCGATTACGACCTCGCGCCGTATGATGGAGAGAGCCAGTACATGATCACTGTCGCGCGCAAGCCGGAGCCATCGCGATGATCATCGCCCTCGATGGCATGGGCGGCGATCGCGCGCCCGCCGAGCCCGTCGCCGGCGCGCTACTGGCGCACCGCGAGCTCGATCTGCAGATCGCGCTCGTCGGCGCAACGGAGCTGCTGCGCGAGGAGCTGTCGCATCATGGGCCGGTTCCCTCCGGCATCGAGCTGATCAACGCCGACGAAGCGATCGGGATGGACGAGCAGCCGGTGCAGGCCGTGCGCCAGAAGAAGAGCGCATCGATCAACGTCGCCATGGATCTCATGAAGCGCGGGCTCGCCGCCGGCGTCGTCTCGGCGGGGAACACCGGCGCCGTGATGGCATCGGCGCTGCTCAACCTCGGCCGCGTGCCCGGCATCGAGCGGCCGGCGCTGTGCACGATGGCGCCCTACAGCAAGACCGGCATCCTCGTGCTCGACGTCGGCGCGAACGCCGACTGCAAGCCGTCCTACCTGGTGCAGTTCGCGCAGATGGGCTCCGTGTATATGGAGAAAGTGCTCGGCGTGCAGCGACCGCGCGTGGGGCTGCTCAACATCGGCGAGGAGGAGTCGAAGGGGAACGAGCTGGCGCAGGAGGTCTTCGCGGCGCTGCGTGAGCTGCCATCGATCAACTTCGTCGGCAACGTCGAGCCGAACCACCTGCCGCTCGACCTGGCCGACGTCGTCGTGACCGACGGCTTCTCCGGCAACATCGCTGTCAAGGCGACCGAGGGCGCGGCCGAGTTCATCTTCGCGCAGCTGCGCGCCACGATTGCGGCGCGCCCGCACTACAAGCTCGCGGCGTTAGTGCTGAAGCCGGCGCTGATGGTGCTGCGCCGGCGGATGGACTACGGCGAGTACGGTGGCGCGCCGCTCCTCGGCGTGAACGGCGTCGTCATCGTCACGCACGGGCGCGCGGACGCCAACGCGATCAAGAACACCCTGCGCCTGGCGCGCGAGGCGGCGGCCTCCGGCATGTTGGAAGCGCTGCGCAGCGCCTTTGCAAGAAAACCGCCTTCAGAGGATGCGAAGGTTACTACGAGCTTAGGCGAGACCAGAGCCTGAGCGACTCGCGCAGGTCCTTCAGCCGCGACTCATCGATCGTGACGCCCTCGAGGACACAGTGCTGTAAGTGCAGCTCCATGATCAGCAGCCCGACTTGCTCGACCGCCGAATGCACGGCCAGGATCTGGGTGAGCAGGCTGTCGCACGGCTCGCCTTCCGGCCCGCAGCGGCCCTTCGCCAGATCGGCGACGCGTTGGCGCGTCAGGCCCAGCTCCCGCGCCACCTCGGTCTGCTTCTTCCCTTCCGACAGGAGCGCGCGCGCGCGCTCCGCCAGCGCGCCGGCGTCCTCGTCGAGCCGATCGAGCATGCCCTGGATGCCGCGCACCTGTCCCTCGATCCGGCGCAGGCGCGTCTTGGCCTGCTGAGCCAGGCCTCGCTCGGCGGGCTTGTCATCCGCTATCTTGGGAGCCATCCGCGATCGTGTGGTGGTCATTCGTTGACATACCCCCTGGGGGTATGGTACCATACCGTCAGGAACTGTCAAGAGGAGGCACATCCAATGGCGAAGCCCAAAGAGGTCACCGACACGAACTTCGAGCAGGAAGTTCTCAAGAACACCAAACCGGTGCTGGTCGATTTCTGGGCGCCCTGGTGCGGCCCCTGCCGCATGGTCGCGCCGATCGTCGAGGAGCTGGCCGATGAGTACGCGGGCAGGGTGGAGTTCGTCAAGCTGAACACCGACGACAACCCGAACACGGCGGTCACCTACGGCATCCGGAGCATCCCGACGCTGCTCGTCTTCAAAGAAGGCAAGCCGGTCGGCCAGATCATCGGGTTCCGGCCCAAGAGCGACCTGAAGCAGCGGCTCGACGCCGTCGTAACACCTGCGTGACGGAAGAGAAGCACTACGACATCGTCATCATCGGCGCGGGCCCGGCCGGGCTCGCCGCCGGGCTCTACGCCGCGCGCGCGCGCAGGAGCACGCTGCTCATCGAGCGCAACGTCACGGGCGGCCAGATCGCGCTCACCTCCATCATCGAGAACTACCCGGGCATCGAAGAGGTAGACGGCTTCGAGCTGGGCCAGACGATGCAGCGCCAGGCCCAGAAGTACGGCATGGAGGTCGCCTACGCGAACGTGACCAGCCTCGAGCGCCGGGAAGGCGTTCATGTCGTGCACACGACCGAGGGCGACTTCTCCGCGAAAGCGCTCATCATCACCGGCGGCGCCGACTACAACAAGCTCGGCGTGCCGGGCGAGGAGCGCCTCACTGGCAAGGGCGTCTCCTACTGCGCGACGTGCGATGCCGCCTTCTTCAAGGACCAGGTCGTCGCGGTCGTCGGCGGAGGCGACGCGGCGATGGACGAAGGGCTTTTCGTCACACGCTATGCATCGAAGGTGTACGTCATCCACCGGCGCGAGGAGCTGCGAGCCAGCGCCATCCTCAAAGAGCGCGCCTTCGCTGAGCCGAAGATGGAGTTCATCTGGAACACGGTCGTCACGGAGATAGAGGGCGCAGACGCCGTGGAGCGGCTCAAGCTCCACAACGTGGTCACGAGTGAAGACTCCACGCTCGACGCCGCTGCTATCTTCATCTTCATCGGCCACCACCCCAACTCCGAGTACCTGCGCAGCTACGTCAAGATGGACGAAGGCGGGCACATCTACGTAAACGACTGGATGGAGACCGAGGTGCCGGGGCTCTTCGCCGCTGGCGACATCCGCGTCAACTCCGCCCGGCAGGTCGTGAGCGCTGCCGGCGACGGTGCCACCGCCGCCATCCGCGCCGACCACTATATCACCGACCACTTCCAGGGATAGGCCGCACACCCCACCCCAGCCTTCTCACCAGCCGGCTTTCGCCCCATTCGCCGAGCTAGGCCCAGGTTCCCGGTGGAACGACCTTGACGGAATACTGGCGAGGGCCTAGAATCTATTCGTCCGGTGGCTGTCCATCATCCGACTCGGTCCTCTGAGGCAAGGAGTGCCCGACCGTAGGTAGTAGGGCACGCCGGCATGCATGTTTTCGCACCTTCGGGCAGGCAGCCGGAGGGACGAATCGCGAGGAGCACGGATGAGACGGAACTTCATCATTCTGGGGATACTGATCGGGCTCGTTATCGTCGCCTACGGCGGCGTGCGCATCAACGGCGCGAGCGTACCCATCGCGCAGGGCTGGTTCCACACTCCCACCGCCACCCCGAAGTGTAAGGTGAAGTGTACGCCCACGCCCACGCCCACGCTCGCCAAACCAACAAAGACGCCCACCAGGACGTCCACGCCGACGGCGACCAGGACGTCGACGCCAACCAACACGTTCACGCCGACGAAGACTCGTACCCCAACGCCCACCAACACCTTCACGCCAACGCCAACCAACACGTTCACGCCGACGCCGACCGATACCTTCACGCCGACGGCGACGAATACCTTCACGCCAACGGCGACGAATACCTTCACGCCGACGCCGACCGATACCTTCACGCCGACGCCGACCGATACCTTCACGCCGACGCCCACCGATACCTTCACGCCGACGCCCACCGATACCTTCACGCCGACGCCGACCGATACCTTCACGCCGACGCCCACCGACACCTTCACGCCGACGCCCACGGATACCTTCACGCCGACGCCGACCGATACCTTCACGCCGACGCCCACCGACACCTTCACGCCGACGGCGACCGATACCTTCACGCCGACAGCTACCGACACCTTCACGCCCACGGCGACGGACACCTTCACGCCCACGGCGACGCTAGGCACGGTGGTGGGTCAGGAGACGACGACGCCCTCCTTCACGCCGACGCCCACCGACACCCCAACCCCGACGGCCACGCCAATAACGCCGGCCGGGACGGGCACACCGCCTGTCGTGAAGCTGCCGGCCTTCGCCAACCTCTGGCTCTGCCAGCCTTTCGGCGCCTGCACCAACGCAGCCGCCGGTATCGGCGAGCGTGACTTCGTCGATCTGGTGCTCGGATCGACAGTCACGAGCATCAGCCCCAAGGGCGAAGCGCAGACCGTCGGCTCGTTTGAGTTCGAGGTCCGCTTCGACCGCAAGCTGGTCAATGTGACCGTGGAGCCCGGCGCGCTCTTCCAGGCCGGCGGTGTGCTCCGCAGCGACGTGACGTGCGCCACCACCAGCGGCCAGGGCTTCGTGCAGTTCCGCTGCAACGTCAAGGGCAAGAGCGGCATCCCGATCACGGGCCCGGGTGTCCTCGCCGTCGTGCGGGTGACGCCGACGGCCGACGTCTATTCGATGCTCATCGCTTCGCAGGACAACGGCATCACCACGCAGATCATCAACCAGGGGTGCGACCTGGGCGACCTACAGGGCCACCCCATCGCGACGACCGCCTGCTCCGACGCGGACCTGACGCTCCGCTACCTGGAGGGCGACGTGAACGCGGACTGTGTCGTCGACGTTCGCGACGCGCAAGAGACGGCGTTCCGCTGGGGGAGCCACACGGGCCAACTGCTGTACAACAGCCGGTTCGACCTGGAGCCTGCCTCACCGAAGCTCGGTGACGGCGATATCGATGCCCAAGACGTGCAGGTCGTATTCGGCCGCCACGGCAGCACCTGTGGTGACCCGCACCCACCGCAGCCGCCCATCCACCTGAAGTAGCGAACACCCGCTGAGGGCTGCCCATTCGAGGCCTCCCACGGCTATGCTGATTAAGCATCGCCGCAGGAGGTGGCCTCATGTTCGATCTCGGAACGCCCGCCTGGCAGATCGTCGTCCGCACCGTCGTCATCTACGTGTTCGTGCTGGTCGCGCTGCGCGTGGCGGGCAAGCGCGAGATCGGCCAGATGACGCCGTTCGATCTCGTCGTCATCCTCGTCATCGCCAACGCCGTGCAGAACGCCATGGTCGGCCCCGATACATCGCTCATCGGCGGCATCCTCGCCGCAGCCGTGCTCGTCGCGGCGAACGCCCTCGTTTCGTATCTTGGCGTCTCTAGCCGCATCTTCGAGCGCACGCTACTCGGCTCCCCCACCCTCCTCGTCAGCGACGGCCACCTCATCGACGAGCACCTACGTCGCGAGAGGCTCAATGCGGACGAGGTGCTGATGGCGATGCGCGAGCACGGCGTGGCTGATCTGGCCGATGTGAAGCTGGCCGTCCTCGAAGTCGACGGCTCGATCAGCATTGTCCCCAAGAACGCCCAGACGATTCGGACGAAGCGCCGGGTGCGAGCGCTCCGCCACGGCTGATAATGTTGCTGGGCCTGCGCCGCCAGGCTATACTGGCGCAACCTATCGTCCCCCGCCCGATCCGTTCGGCCAGCTGATGCGCTGCGCATGAGGCGCTATACACCCGACGACCAGGGGAGCTGTTTCATGACGCCCAGCCGATCCAGAGCTCGCTTCTTACGAGCGGCGCTGCTCGGCGTCCTGTTCCTCAGCGCGATCGGGCTCGTCCTTATCGCGAGTGGGACGCGCAGACCCGCCCCGGCTGTGGCCGGCAAGCTCGCGCCCGGCTCAGGCTCTGCAGCCGCGGTTGCTGCAGGGCCCCTCCCTTGTGCCGCAACGATGGCGATCCAGGCGCCCTACAGCGACAACTACTCCTGTGCCGATCTCGGCGCCGTGTCGAGCCTGCCAGTCCCATACGGGGGGCTCACGTTCAGGCTCGGCGACCCGAACACGATCATCATCGGCGGCACAGCAAACACGGCAGACGGGAACCTGTACAGTATTTCCGTCGTCCGGGACGCCAGCCAGCACATCACGGGTTTCAGCGGCGAAGCTACCTTTTTCGCGGCTGGCGCCTATAACGACGGTGGCGTCGTCTACGGCCCGGGCAACGTGTTGTTTCTCGCGCGCTGGCCATCGAACGAGCTAGGAGAGACGAAGCTCGGCAGCACGGCGACGGACCTGCTGGTCGACCTGTCGCCATACAACAGCTGCGGCTCTGACTCGGCGCTCGCGTTCGTGCCCGCGGGATTCCCCGGCGCCGGCCAGCTCAAGCTCGTCACCTACAGTGATGGCTGCTGGTACACCGCGAGCCTCGAGGCGAATGCCGGCGGCACCTACGACATTACCGGCCTCACGCGCGGCGGCGGCGCGACAGGCGCGCTGTCGATCGTGGGCGGGCCGGAAGGGTTCATCTACGTGCCGCCCGGCTCACCGAACTTCGCCGATTACGACAGCATGCTCGTCTCTGAGTACGGCGGCGGCAACATTGCCGCCTATCAGCTCGACGCCAACGGCGATCCCAACCCGACATCCCGGCAGACGTTTCTCAGCGGCCTGGCCGGCGCCGAGGGCGCGGCGATTGACCCACTCACGGGCGACTTCATTTTTTCGACGTTCGGCGGCGATAACCACGTGGTGCGCGTCAGCGGCTTCGCGGTGCCGCCCACCGCGACGCCAACACCGAGTGCCTCGCCCTCGCCAAGCGCAACTCAGACCGCGACGCCAACGGCGTCCTTCACGCCCACGCGAACATCCACGCCCACGCCCTCCTTCACGCCAACGCACACGGCGACAGCCACGCGGCCACCGGCTACCCCAACGCGCACGCCCACGGCGACGCGCACGCCATCGTTCACGCCGACCCCTGGCTCGCCGACGGCGACGCGCACGCCATCGTTCACACCGACTCGCGGCTCGCCGACGGCGACGCGCACGCCATCGTTCACACCGACATTGACTAACTCGGCGACGCCGACGTTCTCGCCAACGGTCACGAACACCGTGACGCCCACGTTCTCACCGACGTTCACGGATACGGCGACGCACACGAACACGCCGACCGCAACGCCTTCGCGCACTCCGACGCCGGTACCGACCTCGACCGCCACGCCGTTCGCGCCGACCGCGACGAACGCGTCGCCGCCACCGCCCGCGCCGACCAACACGCCACCAGCCGTGTCCGGCAGTACCCAACCACCTGCGCCCACCAGCACGCGAACGCCGGTCTCCGGCGGCGGCGCCGCCGTCGCAGGAAGCGCCTCGCAACCTTCGCCGACTCGGCCGAAGGCGACCAGCACGCGCGCTCCGACACCTACTGCGACGCTGGTGTCAAGCGTGCTCGGCGCAACACAGGCGCCAGGCGGCGATGGGTCGAACGGAGGAGGA
>JBGQHA010000007.1:0-18233 GCA_041497735.1 Dehalococcoidia bacterium
ACAACAAACGAAAATGTCGTCGAGACGAGCTTGCGGTCGGCGCGCAGCAGCCAGATCTTGAGCGCGAAGTCAGAGGCAAGCTCCGAGACCTGCCTTGTGTCGCCGCCCGCGCGTACGCCGTCCCAGAAGATGCGCACACAACGCGTCAGGAGCTCGCTGCCGCTCTCGCTCGCCAGGCGCAGCCAGCAGAGGTCCGGCGAGATGCCGTTCTTCAAGCGAATGTGCAGCCGCCGGACTGAAGGCTCCAGCGAGCCCAGTGCGCGCCGGTTCAGCCGCCCCAGCGCGTCCGTCGCCGTGATGCCCGCAGACGCCATCACGCCGCCGAGCGCGCGCACGAACGCTGCGATGTCCCCGTCGCGCGCATCGATACGCCGGTCGTCCATGAACGCGACAATCCCGATCGGGGCGATGATCAGTCCGGAGACGAAGAGCGCCGCCGGTAGCCCGAACATCATGCCGCCACCCAGCCCGGCCACGACCGCCGCCGGTAACATCACCTTCGCCAGCTTGCCCGCCCGCTCCTGCTCGGGCGACCGATGTTTCAGCGAGTGTGTCTTCACCTCGATCGGCGCCACGGTGAAGATCAGCCATCCCCCAACGAACGTCACGCAGACCATGAGCGCGGCGAGCGCGAAGATCCCGACGGGGCTAAACGGATAGATCATCATCGAGACCATGGAGATGACGACGACCAGCGTCGCGGACACCATCAGCGCGACGTACGCGTCGGACCACTTCTGCAGCGACTCGACATCCCGGCCGTACTCCTTGCCGTACATCTCCCTCTGCAGTGCGGCCTCGCGCAGCAAGAACTGGCTCTCTTCCTCGCCGGCTGACAGCGCCGTCGCGAAGTGGAGCAGCAAGTTTCGCACGCCTTCGTCATCGACCGTCTCTGCGACGAGCTCGCAGGCGCGCGAGTAGTCGTAGTTCAGCCGCTGCGCCACCAGGTGGACCTGCCGGAAGTACTTCGACGTGGAGTACGAAAGTCCGGCCGTGCCTTCGAACAGCTGCGCGCGGCTCATCCCTGACGTCGCGACGGCCGACATGTGGGTGAGCTGCGAGAGGAGGTCGAAGTCGACCGGATCTCGACTCAGGAGCTCGTTAAAGTCGTACTTGCCCAGCAGCGGCAAGCCCCGGGCCTTCGACGAGCTGGCCTCGCCCTCTTGCTTAGAGGAGGCCTTCTCGTTGAGCTTTGGCGAAGACGCGATAGAGCTCATAAAAGTCGTTGGTTCCTTGCGACGCGAGTTGTTCGAACAAGCCGGCGCGCCTTCGGAGTTCGTCGTAGATCAGACGCTTCTTCTCCGGAGGGATGCCGCGCTTGGGTGCAACGTGATTCTCCAATAGGTAGCTGTTCATGTTGCCGGTGAACTCGTGGACGTCTGTTGCGGAGTTCCAGCGAAAGACCTCGACAAAGGCGAACGAATCCGTCGCCTTCTCGTAGCCGACAAGCTCGTTCACGCTGATCACCCGGCGGCCGGGCCGCCCGTCCGGCAGTTTGACCGAGCTGGCGATCACCACGACGTTCAGGTTGTCGACGTAGGCCTTCGGCACGTTGATCGGATTACCCGTCAGACGCTGGATCAGCTTCTCGACGGTCGACGCGTGGAACGTGGCCATGACGGCGTGGCCGGTCTGCATGGCCTGGAAGGCAACCGCTCCCTCTTCACCACGAATCTCACCGACGACGATCAGGTTCGGACGCTGGCGAAGGGCAGCTTTCAGCAGGTTGAACATCGTCACGCCATCGCCGTCCGCAGAGAGCGAGCCGCGCACCACTTCCCGGATCCAGTTGGGGTGGGGCACCTGGAACTCCGGCGTATCCTCAATGCTGACGATTTTCGCGTCGGCCGGAACGAAGGCGGCCAGCGCGTTGAGCAGCGTTGTCTTTCCGGAGGCCGTCTCACCAGAAACGAAAATGTTCATCCCCTCAGCAACCATCATTGAAAGGTAGGCTGCCATCGTGTAGTCAATCCCGCCCGAGTTGGTGATGTCGATAATGCTCAGCGGTGTGGCCGTGAACTTTCTGATCGTGAAGTTGCTGCCCTGCCTCGATACGTCCGAGCCGAAGACGATGTTGATACGCGAGCCGTCGAGCAGCGTCGCATCCACGATCGGATTGCGATAGGTCACCGGCTTACCAATACGCTCGGCCATGCGAAGGACAAACTCATCCAGCTCTTCATGGGTTGCGAACGCAATGTTGCTTTTGAGCGCCTTGAAGATCTTGTGTTCGATAAACAGCGAGCCGATGCCGCTGCAACTGATGTCCTCAATATGCGGGTCACGAAGGACCGGCTCCAGCGCGCCCATGCCCAGCTTGTTCCGGACCAGCATGTACTTGAGCGCAGCCTGCTGTACCGCCGTGATCTTCGAGGGCGCTGCCGGGCCATGCGACTTCCGGGACCGGCCAAACCCGCCACCCTTGCCGCCACTGTTCTTACTGGCGCTGCTCTTGGGCTGCCCGGCCACCGGAAAGCACTCGTCCACCGCGCGGATGAGGACGGCAGTCTTCTCCTCATCCGTCTCCGCGGCCGAAAGCTCCTCGACGTACTCGAGTAGCTGGCGTTCCATGATCTCGAGCACCGGCTGCAGGTTCTCGACCATCGCTGGCTCAATTGCGACGTAGTAGTCGCGAGCGTCCTGCGGGTCCGGAAACACGTGCACAAAGATCTCGTCGTCGACCCGATAGATGAGATTCGGGTTCTTAAGGTCGCTAAGCTTGCGCGTTAGGACGTCGTAGTACTCCGGCACGCCCAGGTCCTTGATCGGCACCAGGTGCAGATAGTGCATAAGATGCGGTGTTATGTCCGCCTTCTCTTGCAGCGAGTCCGGCAGCAGACTCCGGATGCTGCACTGCGCCCCGCCGCAATCCTCGGCAGCCTGCGCGTCTTCGGCGAATGGAAGGCCCATCGCTCTCCGCTGGCCTTCCAGCTACGCCTTGGCCTTTGTAATCGGAACGATGCGCATGCCGAGGTTCGGCTCGACCTCGAAGCTAATAATGTTGCCGGTGCTCTTCTCGGCCCCCCGGATCTTCGCCACTTCGAGCACCTTGACGAGCTGATCGCCCACCTCTTCCACACGCAGCCGCATGTGCGCGTCGCAGATCGAACGCAGCCGGATGAACATCTGCTCGCTGAACGCGTGCGAGTGCATGGTGAAGATCAGCGTCTTGTTCAGGTCGCAGAACTCTTTGCAGAGCGTGAAGAACGTGAGGCTTTCCTGTTCCGGCACATGCGAGACAAACGTGGTGAGCGAATCGACGATCACGATGTCGGCGGTGTCTCGCAGCTGATTGATGTGCGACCGGAGGACCTGAAACACGGTGAGCGACTGCTCCTCGTTGAAGGCCTGTGGCACCGGGTAGATGCTGACCTTGCCCAGCAAGAAGTAGTCCTCAATGTCCAGGCCCAGGTCCCGCATCTGCGTCAGCAGGCTGCGCGTGGTGTTCTCCGTTGTGTAGATGAGCACGCGAAAGCCTTCGCGCAGGGCGCCCCAGGCGAGCTGCTGTACCAGCACACTCTTGCCGGCATCCGACTGGCCTTCGATGAGCGTCAGCGATCCCTCAGGGATGCCGCCGCCCATCTTCTTGTCCAGCTCAATGTTGCCGCTGGTGATCGCGCGCTTGCGCTGTCTATCGTGCGTTGGTTCAGCGACCATTTCCGTCTCCTAGTTGAACAACGCCGAAGCTGAAATGCCCTGCTCCGTCGTCACCTGCAGCCAGTTACTCGCCGTGTCGGGCGCCGGGTTCAGCTGCAGCCGGATCGTCATGTTCTCTCCCCCGTTCAGCACGCGCGGATCGACAACGTCGTTCATAATCGAGACGACGGTCCACGTATCGTCCGGCTGCGGACTCGCCGTCGTGAACGGCAGGTACTTGGCGAAGGTGATGCCGCCCGACGCGTACTGCAAGACAACATCCACCTTCGAATAGTCGACGACGGGCGTCGTGCCGTGGTTCTCAATGACGACGTCCACAGAGCTGCCGGTGCGGACCGCGGACGTGATCGCGATGTCACTGTGCAGCCGCTCCACGCTCTGCGCCTCCGCGTTCTGCCACGAGTCGCTGATGACGCGAAACGACGTGAAGCCGCTCCGCCCGAGCATGAGCGCGGAGAGGAGCAACACCGTGATCCCCAGGACGGAAGGCAGCACACTATCCATGCGATGCCCCTCTCACAACGTAAAGAACTTCGTGTCTTCGATGCCGTTCGGCGTGACGATCTTGAAGTAGTACGTCGCGCCGGCGCTCAACGGCGCCGTCAGCAACACCGTGATGCGGACCGTCGCGGACGGGTTCCATTTCGTGTCGTTCTCCACGCTGAAGGTCCAGCACGGCGCGGTGCAGCCAACGTCGCCGTATGGGATGCGCTGAAAGTCCGACTGCGGGCCGAAGAACACATCCGACTTGTTCACGGCCAAGATCGTGTTCGAGCCCGTGTTCTTCACCCAGGCCAGGACCTGTGTGTCGTCCGGCACGCCCGTCGCCTGGATGATCTCGACCCGGCTGCTCAGGCGGTCGTTCGCCACGTCGGCGGACATCACGAGCGCCTGACCGGAGCGGGCGATGGCGGGCATGAGCGCGCCGATCACCGAAGCGATCGCGACGATCGCCGCGATCGTGAGAAGCACCGTGGAGATGGCCTTTTCTATGGCAGCACCTCCCTAGCTTGCCTGAACGAATTGAGCGCGCCGTCTCGCCCTGCGACGCGGTAAACGCGTGACCTGCTCGCCTTGCAGGATCGCCTCGAGCTGGCGGAGCACCAGAAGACACTCGTTCACGCTCAGCGGGCGTTCGGGTTCGGTGGCGTCCGGCCACAGCTGGGGCAGATCGCGCAGGACATCGCGCACTTCCGGCGAAAGCAGCTCTGCGAAGTACGCCAGCTCCAGCGTCAAGCGGAAGCGGCGCGGTCCAAGTGAGATGAGCGTGTCTTCCACCCAGCCAAGGAGACTCGCGATCGTAAGCAGGCTGGGGCGCTTATCATCGTCAGCCGGGTCAGGCGCGTCCTCTCGCGGACGGGCTGCTTCGGGAGCCCTGCGCCGCGCCGCGGGCTCTTCATGGAAGATCTGCGGCGGTTCGGCGGCAACCTCCGGCCGAGGAGGTGCCGGGAACGAAAGCGGCGGGCTGCCTTGTGGCGCGGCCTCATGCGCCGGCGGTGGGACAGGCTGGGCAAGCGCTGGGCTCGCGCTAGGAGAAGTCAGGCTGATCGCGTTCATGCTGAACGGATTGTCCTGACTCAGGACCGCCGCCCGGATCTCCTTGAGGACGCTCTTGATCTCGCCCTTGAGGAGCTTGACCTCATCCTCGAGATTGGCGATCTGGCTGGTGATCTCCATGGCCTCCCTGCCTTTCTGTCCTAGCTTTCGCCCCCGTAAGAGCGAAGCGTGTGTTGTCTAGTGGAGCTGCATCACTGGGTCGAGCGCGGCCGGCAGCTGCCGTGTGATGTCGATCACAGCGCCCACGGGTGTTTGGATCTCGAACGTAAAGCGGGTGTTCACCGCGAACGTCGGCGGCGGCGCCATCGCTGTCGGGTCGATGCTGACGACGGCGAGCTCGCCTGGCTCCAGTAGGTTGTCGCCGTCGCCGACGATCCACGTCACCGTGTACGGCACGTCGTTCACGAGCGTGTTGCTGTCGCGAAAGTCGATGACCGTGCGGTTGTTGATCGCGGCCGGATCGAACGGGATCGGCTCGCCGGCGGCGGTCGTCGCGACGGCGAACTGCAGGCCGTCCACGGCTCCACCGGCCGACGTGGCGACCACACCTCCGCGAATTTCGACGGTACCCCGTGCCTTCTGCAGCCCTGCGAACACTGTTTCCTTCCCTCGTTCTGAGCTGAACACACCGGATGTCAGCACCACGAACGCGAAGACCGTCGCTACCACGACGAATGCGATCAAGATGATCGCTGTCTCCAAACCCGTGATGCCTTGCTCACTGCGTATCCTCGCTGCTGCCTTCCGAAACAGGCTCATTCCAGCTACCCCCCCATTGGCATATGACCAACGGAGGAGTATCGGCAGCGGGAGTGTCCATCATTAGGGTGAACCCCTATCTCCTGGCGAGAGCGGGCGGGCTGGTTGCCAACGCCCGCTCTCTGCCAGATTGCGAGGCCATTAGTGCAATTGCATCACCGTGTCGAAACCAGCCGGGAGCTGACGCGTTATGTCCAGCACGGCGCCCACCGGCGACTGCACCTCAAAGGTGAAGCGGCTGTTCTCGACCAGGGTCGGCGGGCTGGCCATCGCCGTCGGGTCGATGCTGATGACCGCCAGCTCGCCCGGCTCCAGCAGGTTGTCGGCGTCGCTGACGATCCAGGTCACGGTGTAGGTGACGTCATCGTTCACCACGGAGGCGTCACGATACGCGATCACCGTCCGGTTGTTCGTGGCCAGCGGGTCAAGCGGGATCGGCTCCCCACCAGCCGAGTTCGCCACGGCGAATTCGATGGGGGTAACGTCGGTACCGTCAAAGCTGGCAACCACGCCGCCGCGCAGCTCCATACTGCCGCGTGCCTTGGCCAGTCCGGCAAAGACGGTCTCCTTGCCGCGCTCAGAGCTGAATACGCCCGTCGTCAACACGACGAACGCGAAGACAGTGGCAACCACAACGAAGGCGATCAAGATGATGGCCGTCTCAAGGCCGGTGATGCCCTGTTCCTCACGCGCTGCGCGATTGAAGAGCAACGCTAGCTTCTTCACTGCTTGTCCTCCTCTTTGGTTGGCAACGGAAGGCGCTGAGCCAGCAAACTCTACCCGGGGCCCCGTGCCCCGTTGCCCGTGTTTGGCTGTTCCCTGTCGCCTCCTCCTGAGGCTGCCCGCGGGTGACTCCTACGCCAATCGGCTTCCACCGGACGGTGTAGGCGTCTGCCGCAGTATCGCCATGTGTCTAAGCCACGCTTTATTAGGGAAGTGCCTACAGGAGCAGGGCTGATGTCCCTAAGTCCGAAGGAGGAAGGCCGTTTGGCCGGCTCCAGTGCCGATACATACGCGTGAGCGGCGAACAAGGCGTTCCGATCGACTTCCTGCCGAAGGGGCTCCGGCGCTCCATGCGAGCCGTCCAGTTCCAAGCCGGGGACGTCCTGCTTCGACAGGGGGAGCCCGTCAAGACGCTCTACTACCTAACCGCGGGCATCGTGGACATCCGGCTCACGGGGAACGGAGGAAGCCGCCGCCTCGCCCAGCTCGGACCCGGCGCCTGGCTCGGGGAGATGGCACTGCTCACCGGCGCCCTCTCGACAACGACCGTGGTCGCAGGCAGCGACGTGGAAGCGCTCGCCGTTGAGCGGGAGGTCTTCATAGCTGCTGCCGAAGAAGACCCGACGATCTTCCGCGCGCTGGCGGAGCTGCTGGCCCAGCGGCTACGCTCCGCCGACCGCCTCCTCGATCAGCCCGTTAGCTCACGCATCGTTCTTCTCTGGCACAATCGATCGCATTCGGACTCGATCGCCGAAATCTGCGCCGAGTGCGCCCGCTGGTCGACGACGCCGCTGCTCATCATGTCGGACGGCAACTTCGGGTCGGGCATATCCGCCGCCGAATACGTTGCTGCTCCGGAGCGCCTGGCCAGTCTGGAACGGCGCGTGACCGCCGGCATGCCGGCGATGATCCCCATCGGCGATCCGGCCTCTCCTGAGCTCTCGATCTTTCTACGCCGCGTCGCCCAGTTCGCTCCGTTGATCGTCGTCGCCGCGAGCCAGCCGATTTCACCCGTGGTCATGCCGGCCATCACCGAGACGGTATCGCTCGAACACGGCGCGTCGCAGACCGCTCGCTCCACGCTCGAGATGGACCTGCCGCATCAGACGTGGCGACTGCGCGCAGGAGCTGAGGTCGGTGGGATCGCCCGCTCGATCTGCCAGCAGCGCATCGGGCTGGCGCTCGGTGGCGGCGCTTCGCGAGGGTTCGCGCACATTGGCGTGCTGAAGGAGCTCGAGGAAGCCGGCGTGCCCATCGACGTGATCACGGGCACCAGCATCGGCGCGGCGATCGCGGTCTCCGTCGCAGACGGCATGACCGCAGACGCCATCGCCGAAGACATCACGGTGACCGCTCGCTCCGCGATGATCCCACAGCTCATCCCGGCGCACGCGGTCTTCACCAACCTGTTCCTCGAAGCCGAGCTGAGGCGACACTTCGGCCGAAAGCGGTTCGAGGACCTCACGTTGCCCGTGGGGGTCACCGCCGTTGATATCGAAACGGGCGAGGAGCTCCTCTTCGCTTCAGGGGACATCCTGGCGCCCCTGATGGCCAGCATGGCCGTGCCGGGCATCTTTCCGCCGGTCCGCTTCGCGGGCCGCATCCTGGTGGATGGCGGGCTGCGTGTTCCCGTACCCGTCGCGGCCTGCCGGGCCCTGGGCGCAGACATCGTCATCGCTTCTCGCCTGAGCGTGCAGAGAGGCCGGTCGGAGCACAGCGCAGACCAACGAGCGTTGCCCCTGT
This sequence comes from Dehalococcoidia bacterium, assembly GCA_041497735.1. Lineage (GTDB taxonomy): Bacteria > Chloroflexota > Dehalococcoidia > DSTF01 > RBG-16-68-14 > JBBDXS01. The sequence goes on from JBGQHA010000007.1 coordinate 8,440, forward strand.
TGCCGGACATCTTCAACCAGGCGCTCGACATCATGCAGGACCGCATCGGCGCGGAGACCGCGAGCGTCGCCGACGTCCGCATCGAAACCGTGATCGACCGCAAGCACGCAGGCCTGTTCGACTTCCAGCACCGGAGCGCCGTCGAGGACGCCGGGCGCAACGCCGCGCGCGCGGCGCTGCCACAGATCTACGACAGCATCGCGGGCCTGCGCCGCGAGCGTCCTCCGCGATCGGCTGCCGCCTAGTCCGTTAGCAGCTGGGCGAGGCTTCGACGCGCGGTGGCTCCAGCACCACGCACAGGCTGACGTTACGAGAGCAGGTAGCGACCTCGGCGCAACCTGCGAGCGTCGCGCGACACGTGACACCCCAAGCCCCACCGATCGGCATCGCAGCGCAGGAGCCCTCGTCCGCCGAGTACAGGACGGGGGCGTCGTTCGCGAGCCAGTGCACCGCGAGTGCGATTACAGCGGAGGCACTGCCCGCCGGCGTCGGCGTCGCGGCTGGTTCCGGCGGCGCGTCTGTCGGCTGTGGTTGCGCCGTCGGAACGGGGCTGCCGTTACGAGGCGCCAATAGCGACGGCTGAGACACGCGTCCGGCGGCACTGCCCAGACAGTTGCTGAAGAACCACTCTCGATCGTTCGATGTCCAGTCGCGCGATCCGCGCAACTGATCACAGCGCGTGAGCGAAGGAGCCGGCGTCGCTGTCGCGCGCGGCGTTCTGGTCGCTCGGACAACCGCCGTTTTTGTCGCGCGCGGCGCCCGCACCGCGCTCCTCACCGATGACTGGGGCGTGCGCGCTGCCGGCGTCGACCGAGCGACGACGAGCGGCGGCGGCGGCGGCGCGCTCTGCCCATGACCTCTGAACAGACTCACCAAGGCCCCAAGGGCAAGCAGCGCGGCGACGCCCCAGCCGGCGAACACGAGGCCTCGTTCCCACCAATTGGTTCTTGCAGGCATCCCCTCAACTTTGACTGAGGAACCCCGTCGTGTGGGATCGGGAATACACGTAGATTCGGGCCTCGCGCCGCCTATGTTGACTTAAGGCTGAAACAGATATACGTTTATGCTGATGCGTAAAGTAGCGTTCTTGGCCGGCGTAGCAGTGCTGGGGCTGATTGCCCTCATCTTAGGGCCCGCCAGCGGAGGCGCTTCATTCGGGCAACGCCCCCCGCGTACCACGGTCACGCCGTCAGTCACGCCCACCCCCACCGATACCTTGACGCCAACCGACACGCTGACGCCCACGGATACGCGGACTCCCACCATCACCCCGACGGGCACGCTGCCTACCGACACGCCGACTCGCACCTCGACGCCGACGCCAACCGTCACGTGTACGCCCGTGCCCACTAACACGCCGACGCGCACACCAACCGGCACGCCGACCGGTACGCCCACCGACACGCCGACCGCGAGCGTAACAGCCACGGTGACCGGCACGCCACCCACGAATACGCCATCGACACCCCTCACCTGTTCGGTGCCAACCGCGACGCCCACCGCGACCGCTACGCCAACTCCGACCGAAACGCCCACGCCAACCGCGACGCCCACCGCCACCCTCACCCCGACCGTCACGCCGACGCCTACCCCAACCGCAACGCCGACGATCACGCCCACGCCAACTTTGGCGAAGGCGCTCGGCGACGTCAACGACGACGGCGACGTCAACTCGATCGACGCGCTGCTCGTCCTTCAGTTCGACGCGGAGATCTTGGCCGAGCTGCCCAACGCGCCCAGCGCGGACGTGAACCAAAACGGACACGTGAACAGCATCGATGCGGCGCTCATCCTCCAGTACGATGCCGGCCTGATTCACTCGCTGCCCCCGCCGCAGCTCGGCGGCCGGCTGTTCTGGCGAACCCTTAGGTAAAACCCCCACACTCGATCGGCCTTCCGGTAGACGATACCTACACGCGTCTAGGAGTACGACTTCCGTCGTCCGCGTGGGGATTACCTGTGCAACAGCTGAATCGCGCCCGCAAGCCAATCACCGACGCGCTCCACGCCGCCGGGCGAACGATGACCGGCGCGAACGCGCGCGATGCCCGCGAGGAGCACCGGCTGACCGCCGCCGCGCTGCGCGATAGTCAGGACACCGTGCAGGCGCTCCTCGACGCAACGACCGAAACCGCGCTGCTCATCGATACGGAAGGCCTCATCATCGCGCTCAACCAGGTCGCGTGCGACCGGCTACGAGAGCTCTCGCCACGGCCCATCGGCCGGCGGCGCGAAGAGCTCATCGGCGAGTACGTGTTCGACCTGTTTCCAGAGGAGCTGCGCGCACGACGCAAGGCCCGCAACGACGATGTGATCAGCTCCGGCCGGCCCGCCCGTTTCGAGGACGACCGCGCCGGCCGCTGGATGGACAACTCCATCTATCCCATCACCGATGCGGACGGCCATGTGACGCGGCTTGCCATCTTTTCGTACGACATCACAGCGCGCAAACAGATGGAGCAAGCGCTCGACCGCGCGCTGCAGGCAGAACGAGAACGGGCGCGCCGTGATGCCCTCACCGGCGCGCTCAACCACGGCGCAATCATCGAGGAGCTCCAGTCACTGCTCAAGAGCGGGGCGGCGGCCGACGGCCACGTCGTCGCCGTTCTCGACGTGGATGGCCTCAAGCTCGTCAACGACATGCACGGCCACCAGATGGGCGATGCCGTCCTGGTCGCCGTCGCGGAGTCGCTGAACGTGGCGGGCGCTATCGTGGGCCGCTACGGCGGGGACGAGTTCGTCGCGATCGTGCCGGGCGCCGGCCGCGACCGCGGCGAATGCTACGTCGAGGCCGTGCTCTGGAACCTCCGGCAGCGCGCGGTGCAAGACGGCAAGACCGGCTCGCTCATTCCGGCGCGCGCCAGCATCGGCTTCTCCATCCACCCCGGCGAAGGAAGCACCGTGGCCGCGCTGATCGAGCTCGCCGACTCTCGCATGTACGCCGCCAAGCGCGCGCGGCCGGTCATTAACCCGCGCCACGCCGCCTAGCGAACGTCACCGTCGCGCGACAAGCGATCCGTTACGGGACAGACATAACGGCCCGCGCAGGGCCGGAAGCTGTTGCGTTGCACCTGAAGTGTGGCAGGGCTACAATGGGCGCGCCCAGACTATCCTAATCGCGTAGCGCGTCGTCCGATGGGGGAGCACAGACGCCCGCTGCTGCTGCCAGCCGACGCATGGAAGACCAAGGCCCTTTCGACCGCATCCTCCAACCAGAGCCGCCGGTTCATCATCGAGACCGGACGGCTGGCATCGTTGTCGGCCTCGCGCTTGTCCTTGGCGCCATCCTGCTCATTCTCGTACTGCCGCCCGTGTCTATCCTCAGCGGCGGAGGCGGTTCGGCCACGCCGGGTCCGATCAGCGCCAAGGCGCGCGCCGACTCGCCGCCGCCTCCGTCCGGCTTCGAATCGATCAGCCAACTGTTCGATCTCGTCTCCGCGCAGCCGGTGCGCCAGGCTGCGCGCCTGACCGTAAACCTCTCGGCGACGGCACACCAGGGTGACACGCTCTACCTCTTCACATATGCAGACAAGCGCTGGCGTCAGCTAGGAGAAGCCACGCCCACGGGCGATGGCACAGCCGCGAGCGGCGATGTCTCCGTGCTGCCGGACAACGTCGCCGTCTTCCGTAAAGCGACTGCGACGAGGACCGTGGCCGGCTCCCTCGCCGCCGGGGCCGAGCTCGATCCGCAGGCGCGCGACGCGCTCACCGCGCTCGATATCGGCGGCTTCTTTGCGGATGCTGACGGCAGCGTTAAGGGCGACGGGCCGGCGCTGCCAACGGACCTCAATCTGCCCGTCGCGCCTGTCATCAGCGCCGGCACGTCCGATCAGATCGCGAGTCTCAACGCCATACTCGCCTCGCCGGAGCTGCGCGCGGCGCACGTGCAGGCGATTACCAACTTCGTTCGCGACGGCCAGTACGCCGGCGTCGACCTTGACTACCGCGGGATCGACGCCGGGAACGGGCCGGGCTTTACCGCGCTCATGACGGACCTCTCGACCGCGCTGCGCGGCGCGAACAAGTCGCTCGCGCTGACGCTACCCGTGCCGGCCAGCAGTGGCGCCGCATGGGACACGCATGGCTTCGATTGGCAGGCGCTCGCGCCGCTCGCCGACAGGATCACCGTCGTCACGCAGCCGGAGCTAGACACGTACTACCAGCGCACCGAGGATGCGCTCGGCTACCTGGTGCCGCTCACCGGCGGCAGCAAGCTGCTTCTCGACACCAGCCCGCTCAGCTCCGAACGCGCCGCGGACGGCGTTCACGACCTCACGCTGACTGATGCCCTCACCAAAGCGAGCGCGGTCACCTCGCAGCCGGCCGGCGCCATTACCCCCGGAGCGACTGTGCAGGCCATCGCGCAGAACCTCTCGACGGCGACTGGCGGCAGCCCGCTCCACTGGGATGACACGGCGCGCGCGGTGACGTTCAGCTATACCGGCGCTGGCGGGCTCCATACCGTGTGGCTTTCGAACGTGTTCAGCCAAGCGTTCAAGCTCGATCTCGCGAGCCGCTACGAGCTGGGCGGCGTCGCGATCGACGACGTCTCGACCCGCGGCGCCGACGCCAACGTCTGGCCGGCCGTGCGTGAGTATGCGCAGCAAGGACAGGTCACGCTCACACTGCCGAACGGCTCGCTCTTGCAACCGGCCTGGGCCACCGACGCCGGCACGCTACCGGCCACCGCAGGCGAAAGTGTCGCCTGGCAGGCGCCGAACGATCCGGGCGTCTACAAGCTCACGCTCATCATCAGCGACGGCGTGATGCGCATCGGCCAAGAGCTGCAGGTCTCCGTGGAGGCGCCGGGGGCAGCGGGCGGGCCGTAGTGCGCATCGTCGGTGGCAGCGCGCGCGGCCGCAAACTGAAGGCGCCGGCCGGTATCCGGCCTACGGCGGACATGGTGCGCGAGGCGATGTTCGACGTACTCGAAGCCAGGGGCGCCGACCTCTCGCGCGTGCTCGATCTCTACGCGGGGAGCGGCGCGCTCGGCATCGAGGCGCTCAGCCGAGGCGAAGGCCGGTGCGACTTCGTCGAGCGCGAGGCGGCCAACGCCGCCGTCATCCGCGAGAACCTATCGGCGACAGGATTACAGGAGCGCGGCAAGGTACACCGCCTGACGGCCGCGCGCGCCGCCGCCCGGCTCGCAGGGCCCTACTCGCTGGTACTGGCCGATCCGCCGTACAATGACGGCGCCGCGCTGGACACCATCGAAGATATCGCGCGGTCGAAGCTCGTATCGACGGGAACGACGCTCGTGTTGGAGCACAGCGCGCGCAGGGAGCCACCGGAGCAGTTGGGGCCGCTGCCGCTCGCATGGACCCGCCGGTACGGCGATACACAGGTCTCGATCTACCGGCGTTAGAGGGAGGAAGCGTTGACAATCGCCGTCTATCCCGGGCGGTTTGATCCCGTGACCAACGGACACGTCGACATCGCGGCGCGCGCGTCGAAGCTCTTCGAGCGCGTCGTCGTCGCTGTCGTCGACATCTCGGAGGGCTCGTTGTTTACGACGGAAGAACGGCTCGCGCTCTTTACGAAGGCGGTGGAGCAGTTCCCCAACGTGAGCGTCAGGCCGTACCGCGGACTCACCGTCGATTTCGCTCGCCAGGAAGGAGCCGGCGTGCTCGTGCGCGGTATCCGCGCCGTCACCGGCTTCGAGGCGGAGTTCGACATGGCGCTGATGAACAAGCGGATGGCGCCCGAGGTCGAGTCGGTCTATCTGATGAGCAGTCTGGAGCATCTCTTCATCAGCGGCAGCCGCATCCGCGAGGTGGCGAGCCGCGGGTACGACGTGACAAATCTTGTGCCGCGTCACGTGGCTGAGGCGCTGCGCGCCAGGTTCTCGTAGCGCGGAAGGAGGTCTGCAGTGGATCTACTGCACTTGATCGATCGCCTGGAGGAGCAGATCGGCGAGGCACGCCGGCTCCCCATCGGCACGGGCAGCGTCGTCGATCGAAGACGCCTGCTCGATCTCGTCGACCAGCTTCGCGCCGCGGTGCCCGCGGAGGTGCGCGAAGCGAACGAGGTGCTTAGGAACAAAGAGGAGGTGCTGGCGCGCGCCGACGAAGAGGTGGCGCTCCGTCTTTCCCGCGCCGACGAGGAAGTTGGGCGGCGCGTCGCGGAGTCGGAGATCGTCAAGGCTGCCGAGTTGCGCGCCCAGGAGATCATCGCTGAGGCTCGTCGCGAGACCGAGCGCATCATGGAGGAAGCGCGTCACCAGGCCGAGGCCAAGAGCGCCGAGGGCGCCCGCCTGGCCGCGGAGCAGATGGACGAGGCGGACCGCTACGCGATGGAGATGCTGCACAAGCTGGAGCAGCAGCTCGATGCGTTCATGAGCAGCGTGCGCACCGGTCTCGAATCGCTGGACCGCAAGCCGGAGGAGATGGCCGTCCCTGCATTGGAGCAGCGTTAGGGTCCGCCTTGGTCTCCTAGGAAGCTCAATATCCGCTCCTCAATCGAGGCGGCGTTCGGGTTCTTGCTCGAATCGAACAGATCGGTGCCGTGAGCGTTGCCGGGGTAGATCTGCTCCTCCTTGGGCTCCGCAGCGGCCGCATACAGGTCGTCGAAATCGAGCGCGGGCGCGTCCAGCTCACTCGCGATAAACAGCTTTGGTGTCGTCACCTTCGGCACTGCCTTCAGCGCGTCCTGGCTATCGAACTGCGCCGGCGGCGACACCGCGACGATGCCCGCGACCTTCTCTTCTTTCGCCACGACGAGCGAGGTTGTCGCGCCCATGCTGGCGCCCACGAGGAAGATCTTGGAGTAGAGCTGCCGCGCGCGAACGTAACCGATCACGGCCGTGAGATCGTCGTCCAGCTTGTCGTAATCCTGGTCCCCGCCGGAGCCGTCGTAGCCCCGAAAGTTGAACGTCAACGCGGCGTACCCGTGTTGCGCGAGCTGCTCCGCGAAGGGCGCCCACGCCGTCTCGTCGGCTTGGCGCATGTGGCTCAGGATCACGATCGAATCGCTTTGGCCGCCGAAGAGCCGCCCGGTCAGCGTGATGTCCCCTTCGACGATGTAGACGGTTGTGGTGTCCGTGGGCAGCGCCGTCTCGATGTGCTTCGGCGTGACCGCGCTGTCCGAACACGAGAGAGTGAGCGGCGCGAGCAGCGTGAGGCAAAGAACCGCGGGCAGAAGGCGGCCCATCACGCGGGCATCATGGCCAAGGAGCGATTGCAAGTCAAGCGAGGGCGCGGCGACGCCTATGTAGGCTCATCGCCCTCGCTGCTCGCATCTTCGGCATCGTGCTCATGATCGAGAGCGTTACGTCGCAGCCCGGGCGGCAGCGGCATCTCCGTTCGCCGTCCCGAGAGGTATTCCGTCACCGGCCGCATCTCCAGAATGATGAAGATCAGCACCGTCGCCACGAGCGCGAGCAGGTACAGCTCGACGCCAATCGCCACACCGATCGCGGCCACCGCCCAGACCGTCGCCGCGGTCGTGATGCCGCGTACGTTGCCGCTTTCGCGCAAGATGATGCCACCACCCAGGAAGCCGATACCCGTAACGATGTTCGACGTCACGCGGTCCTGGCCGTACGTCTCGTTGATCGCGGTGAACATCAGCGCCCCCGCCGCGACGAGCGCCATCGTGCGCAGGCCGGCGGCGTTGCGATGCCTATCACGCTGCCAGCCGATGAAGCCGCCGCAGAACGCAGCCAGCAGCAGCTTTCCGACGAGCTCTAGCTGTGCGCGCGTGTCCATGCCAGGCTCCCCCAAACAGGGAGCGCCCCCTACGGGGCGCCGTTCTTCGCTTCCGTGGTGGAGCTGGGGGGATTCGAACCCCCTACCTTCTGTCTGCCAGACAGACGCTCTCCCAATTGAGCTACAGCCCCCGTGCGCCACATGCTAACAAGAGCCGTCGGCCCCAGCAAGCTGTGCTATCATGATCGGCGGGACGTTTCATGCAGGCCACCCGGCAACAGATCCTGGATTATCTTCGCCGTCAGGGCAGGGCGACGGTCAAGGATCTCGACGCGCACCTCGGCCTCACATCGACCGGCGTGCGACAGCACCTCACCGTGCTCGAGCGCGAAGGGTTGGTCGAGGCACAAGAAGAGCGGGGCCACGTCGGACGCCCCGCTCTCGTCTATCGCCTGACAATCAAGGGCGACGGGACCTACCCGAAGAAGTACGATCAGCTCGCCAACGTCCTGCTCGAAGAGGTGCGCGATCTCGCCGGCGCGCAGGCGCTCCAGACGCTGCTCCGACGCGTCGCCGGCCGCTTCGCGGAGCCCTATCAGACGCGGCTCGACGGCAAACCACTCGCCAGCCGCGTCGATGAAGCAGCGCGGATCATCCGCGAGCGTGGCTCAGAGGCCGACTGCGTGCAAGACGGCGACGACTGGCTGATCCGCCAGTACACCTGTCCGTTCCCTCAGGTCGCCGGCCAGAACAGCTGCGTCTGCTCCCTCGACGTCGAGTTCGTCCGGCAGCTCACGGGCGCGGACGCGCGCCTCACGACCAGCCTGCTGCGCGGCGATAGCGCGTGCACCTACCGCATCCGGCCCGTCGCGGAGCCCGCCAGCGCTCGCGGATAGTCCGCGGCTAGACCCAGGCATCCAGCGCGAACCCGAGCGCCCAGAGCAGCCCGAACACCAGGTGCAGCCCTACGCAGCCGAGCAGGACGCGGTTGAGCGATCGCGCGCTCGTGCTCGCCTGCAGCGTGCGCAGCAAGCGCAGCGCCAGCGGCAGCGCCGCGAGCGCGATCAGCGTTGTGACCGGCGCGAGCAAGGCCGCAGGTAACGCGATCGCAAACGCGAACGCGCCGAGCACAAGCGCCACCAACTCGTAGTCGGCCAGCGGCCGCCCCGTGAGGGAAGCGAGCGTCCGCTTTCCGTGCGCGCGGTCGCCTTCGATGTCGCGCAGGTTGTTCGCGTGCAGGATCGCCGCGGTCAGCAGCGCAACCGGCAGCGCCGCGAGAAACGCCCTCCAGGTAAACGCTTCGATCTGCACGTATGCCGCCCCCATCACGATGATCACGCCCATGAACGCGAACGACGTCACTTCGCCCAGCGCGCGATACGCCAGCTTCAGCGGCGGCGCCGTGTAGAAGAACCCGCCGACGACGCTCGCCGCGCCGAGCGCGAGCACCTGCCAGCCTACCATCGCCGTGATCACGAGTCCGATGGCGATACCGATCGCGAAGACGACGACTCCCTCGATGAGCACCGCGCGCGGCGACAGGAGCCCGAGCTGGATCACGCCGCTCGGCCCCAGCGATTCGTTCGTGTCCGTCCCGAGCCGGTGATCGTAGTAGTCGTTGACCAGGTTCGTGCCACCCTGCAGCGCCATCGATCCCAACAACGCGAGCACGAACAGCCCCGGCCTGAATGTCTGGCCGGCGACGACCGCGGTGCCCACGAGCACCGGGATCACCGCCGCCGTGAACGACAGCGGCCGCATCGCCATGAGGTAGACGCGCAGGCTTCGGGGCATCGGGCGCCATCGTACGTGCAGGACGCGCTGCAATCAAGCTGCGCGCGGGCACCGTGGTATACTGCGCTCGATCGACGTGCAATACCTCGAAGCGCTCCGCCTGCTCCAAGCTCGAGACGATTGGGAGCGCACCGGCTCCCCTGCCGATGCCGGCCGCTGGGACCTGCGCCGCATGCACTCGCTGCTGGCGCGCCTAGACGATCCACACCTCGGCCGGCGCACCGTACACGTCGCCGGCAGTAAGGGGAAGGGCAGCGTCTCGGCGATGATCGATTCCGTCCTGCGCCAGACCGGCGTCCGCGCCGGGCTCTACACCAGCCCCCATCTACACCGCTTCGTCGAGCGCATCGCGGT
>JBGQHA010000008.1:0-17473 GCA_041497735.1 Dehalococcoidia bacterium
CAGGATACGCCATGGCACGCCTCCTCGCGTTGGAGCTAGAACGATGTCCGTGGGCTGATACTACTCGACAGCTGGGCAGGCTGTCTACTGGAAGGGCGGTTAGTGGTGCGCTTCTTCTTGTGGCGGCGGCGGCTTCACCCGGCCGAGCGCGACGCGCACCAGGAAGAAGACGAGGCCTAAGCCCATTGCGCCGGCGGCGGCCAGGATCGTCCAGAGCTGGACGGCCAGCGTGTGGTCTGTATCGCTGTCGGTCGACTGGAGCAGGTCATGCCCGCTGGCGTCCAGCGACCGGCCGGACTCCGCGGCCTGAACGCGCGCCAGGCTCGTCTTCGGCGCGATGGCGTCCATTGCGAGCATGACCGCGCCGGCGATCACACTGCCCAGGAAGAGCACGGTGATCGCGTTCGAGAGCTTCATCGCCATTGATCTAACTACAACCGGCCCTTACGCGCACGTCACGCCAGCGGCACGTCGAAGCGGCGCAGCAGCGCCTCCAGCTCCTCATCCGAGTAGAAGTGCACCACCAGCCGCCCGCGCCCGCGAGCGCTCCGCCGCAGCTCGACCTTCGTGCCCAGCGCGGAGCGCAGCTTGTCTTCGACGGCGGCGATCTCAGGGCTATGCTTGCGCGGCGACCCCTGTCTTGCGGGCTTCGCTTCGCCGTTCGGCGGCCAGCTCCGCACCAGCTCCTCCGTTTGTCGCACCGTCAGCCCGCGATCGACGACCCGACGCCACGCCTCCCGCCGCGCGGCCTCTGAGTCGAGCCCGAGCAGCGCGCGCGCGTGGCCTTCCGAGATCTCTCCGCCCGCCAGGCTGCCTTTGATCTCGTCGCTCAGCCCGAGCAGACGAATGCTGTTCGCAACAGCCGTCCGGCTCCGGCTGACGCGCGCGGCGATCGCTTCTTGCGTCAGGCCGAACTCGTCCGCCAGCCGCCGGTACGCCCGCGCCTCTTCGAGCGCGTTTAGGTCCTCGCGCTGGAGGTTCTCGACCAGCGCGATCTCGAGCAGCTCTCGGTCGGCCGCCTCCTTCACGACGACCGGCACGCGCTCGAGCCCGGCCAATCGCGCCGCGCGCAGCCGCCGCTCGCCGGCGATGAGCTGGTACACGCCCGGCGAATCGCCTGCGCTCACAATCAGCGGCTGGATCACCCCATGCTCGCGGATGCTCTGCACCAGCTCTTGCAGCGACGCTTCGCTAAACGCCGCCCGCGGCTGGTGGGGGTTCGGCACGATCAGATCGAGGTCGACTTCTTCGATACCGGGAGCCGTTGTCGTCGGGATCAGCGCGGCGAGCCCGCGTCCAAGTCCCCGCTGCTTCGTCACGACGCCACCCCCAGTGACGAAGAGATCGACGCCAGCAGCTCCTCCGCCATGTCGCGGTACGCCGCCGCGGCAGGCGACTGGTGATCGTACTCAGTGATCGGTAGCCCATGGCTCGGCGCCTCGCTGAGGCGCACGCTGCGCGGGATCACCGCGCGGAAAGTGTTCGGAAAGTGCCGCCGCACTTCGTCCGCCACCTGCGCCGAAAGGTTCGTGCGCCTGTCGTACATCGTGAGCAGCAGGCCGCGCAGGCGCAGATCGCGATTGACATTGCGCCGCACCAGCTCCAATGTGCGCGTGAACTCTCCCAGTCCCTCCAGCGCCAGATACTCGCACTGGACCGGCACGATCACCTCTTGCGCCGCGCCGAGCGCGTTCAACGTCAGCAAGCTTACCGATGGCGGGCAGTCGATGATCACAAACGCGTACGGGGCGACGGCGCCGCTCAGCGCCTCCTTCAATCGGAATGTCCGGTCCGCAAGTTGCGCCAGCTCGATGTCCGCGCCCGCAAGGTCTGGCGTCGCCGGCACGAGCCAGAGATGCTTGCTGGCCGTGGACACGACGACGTCCGACAAGCGCTCGCCGCCCAACACAAGCTCGTATGTGCTGCGGCCGGCCCGTCCCCGCAGCCCCAGGCTCGCCGTTGCGTTCGCCTGCGGGTCCATATCGACGAGCAGCACTTCGTGGCCCAGCTCCGCAAGCGCCGCGCTGAGATTGATCGCTGTCGTCGTCTTGCCGACACCGCCCTTCTGATTTGCGATCGCGATGATCCGCGTCATCGCAGCACCACCTCAGGGTGCTCCGCCATGCGCTCCTCGATCCGCCCCCGATCGCCGATGCCGTCGACGCCGCGCGCCTCGATCGAGCAGGCCGCTGCGGCCGATGCGAAACGCATTGCTTCCGCCATGTCATCTGTTTCGTAGTAACGCACGAGAAACGCTGCGGCGAACACGTCGCCCGCGCCCGTTGGATCCACTTCGTTGGCAGGAAACGCCTCGATCTCTCGCCACGATCCATCGACGTGCACGCGCGCGCCGCGCCGGTTGCGCGTCAGCACCACGATCGGCACCTCCGCGCACCAACGCGTGAGCTGCTCGCGCCGCCGGCCCAGGTCTTCGTCGGAGACGAACAGCACGCGACATCCCGACCAGAACGGCGGCCCCTGCCAAGCCAACTTCCGCACGCGGTGTTGTCTATCGACGCGACGCAACCAGCCCTGCGCCGCCACCGCCACGAGCGGCCCGGAAAACGCGCAGCCCATACCAGCGGGCACTTCGCCGCACACCGGGCCCAGCAGCGAGATCGACGCCGCGCGCCAATCACTCGGCACGTCTTCCAACGAAATGGCGTCCGCCCGGCTCAATACGTGTTGTTTGCGTCTGCCGGCTTCGTAGACATTCTGAAAACTGGTCGAATGTTTGGAGCGGGAGCCGGTGACTTCGACACCCGTTAGCGCGCTGTCGAGATCCAGATCGCGGCCCACGTGCGTGACAACTCCCACGGAACATCCTAACCGGTGCGCCTGCGTCGCCGCGTACGTCGCTGTGCCACCCGGACGCCAACCGCCTGGCACGACATCGCGCACGACATGGCCGACGACGACGAACGCCGGCGCGAGCACGCTGCCTACTGGCGAACGCTGATCGCGACTTTGCGCCGCTCGCCTTCGCCGACGCTCGCCGTTGCGACCGTTGGGTCCTGGGAGAGCGCCAGGTGTACGATACGACGCTCATTCGGCGGCATCGGCTCGAGCGTAATCGAGCGCCCTGTCGAGCGCACGCGCTCGGCCATCCGAAACGCCAGATCGCGCAGCCAGTCCTCTCGCCGCCGCCGATAGCCTTCGACGTCGATCTGAAACGGCGCGCTGCTCCGAAACTTCCGATTCACCGAGAGGTTGAGCAGGTACTGGAGCGAGGCCATCGTTAGCCCTCGCCGGCCGATCAGCAACCCTAAGTCATCGCCAGTTATGTCTAGTACTGCCCTCGTCCGGCCCGCTCCGTCGCCGGCGGTCTCGGGAGCTCGCACCGACACCGCGGCGTCGATGCCCATAAAGCCCAGCAGCTTCTCGAGTAGCTCCTGCGCATAGACAACCTCTTCGCCCTCCGGCCCTTCCACGGATGCCGGCGTCAGCCGGACCCGCGCCGACTCACCACCGATGCCAAAGAGCCCCGGCCGCCCCTGGCTCAGTACTTCAACGGTGACCTCGTGCCGTTCTAGACCCAGGTCCGCCAGTCCGCTTTCAATAGCGTCGTTGACCGTCTTTCCCGAGGCCTCGATGCCCTCGGATGTGCTAGCGCCTCCGCCTTCCACGCCGACGTCTCCTCCTTCGCCGTTCTGGCTCCGCCCCCACCGGCTCGGCCTCGTCTTCGTTTTCCTCGACCGTGGCGTCCTTGGCCGCCGGTTCTGGCGCCGGTCGTTTCACTGCGGGCGCCGGCGCCGGACCGAGCGTGAAAAGCTGCTTCCACTCGAACTTGCGCCCCATGTAGAAGTACTGGAGCACAATGCTCACCACGTTGGTCGAAAGCCAGTATAGCGCCAGGCCGCTCGGGAACTGAAGGGTGAACATCGCGAAGATGAGTGGCATCATGATGAGCATCGTTTGGTTCATCTGCTGCTGCTGCGGGTCGGACGACGACGACGTTGGCGTCATCATCTTCTGCTGAATCCAGGCGGACGCGCCCACCAGCACCGCCATCATCAGCGTCGAGTCCGGCTTGCCCAGGTCGAGCCAGAGGAAGTGCTTATCGAGCGGCACTGCGGTCCTCAGGAACGACCAGGGGTATAGCCGCTGCGAGAGGTCGATCAAGTTCTCGGGCGTAGCGCCCAGCGTGAAGCGAATGCTCTGGTAGAGCGCGATCCAGATCGGGAACTGGACCAGCATCGGCCAGACGCAGCCTAGCGGGCTCACGCCCGCCTCCTTGTAGATCTTCATCGTCTCTTCGGAGCGCCGGCGCGGATCCTTATGCTGCTTTTGCAGCGCCTGGATCTTGGGCTGGATCGCCTGCATCTGCCTCGACGCGTGGAGCTGCTGCCGCGTGAGCGGCCAGGTGATGCCTCGCGTCAGCAGCGTGAAGCCGATGACCGCGAGGCCGAAGTTTCCGAAGCACAGCCGGGCAACGAGGACGAGAAAGTTGGTCATTGGGATCACCAACCCGTGCGTCCACACCCAGCCTACGATCTGAAAGAGGTCCATCTTACAGCTGCCGCTGGTCCACGATCGTCAGCGTCTGCGGATCGATCCGCACGACGTTTCCACCCGTCGTCACGATGAGCACCTTACCATCCGGCAGCACCAGCGGGTCCGCGAGGACATCGCCACCCACGTCCAGGTCCACCGCCGGCGCCTGCGTCCCATCCGCCGGCGTCAGGCCGTACACGTGGCCTCCCCGGTCCACCACGATGAGCTTGTTGCCCGCCAGCACCGGCGCCGCGTGGACCGGAGACTTGGTGCCGAACGGCCGCGACCACGGGCTTTCCCCGGTCGAGACGTTCACCGCGTACACCTTGCTATCCAAGCTCCCGGCGAACACCACTCCATTTGCAACGAATGGCCGCGTCCAGAACCAGTTCCCGGCTTCCATCTGCCACTTCTGCTCATGGGTGATGACGTCGATCGCGCGCAGACGGCTGTCGAAGCCCGCCACATACACCAGCCCGGCGCTCGGATCGATGACCGGTGGCGATGCCACACCGGCAGCCGTCTTATATGACCACTGTTCCGCTCCGGAAGCGGCATCGACGGCGTACAATTCCCCATCTAGCGATGTGACATAGACCGTGTTTCCGGACACTACCGGCGTCGACCAGATTTCATTTCCGGTCGGAAACTTCCAGCGCTGCTTCCCGGTCGTGGCGTCGATGGCGTAGAGGTTGCCGTCGGAGGAACCGAAGTAGACGGTCCCGCCATCGACGGCCGCGCCTCCCACGAGCGCCTTCCCGGCATCGAAGGGGTCTCCAGATACCAGGCCTGTATCCGAAGCGACGGTGTACAGCTTCCCATTGTAGGCGGGCACGAAAATCGTGCTGTCTGAGCTGCCGAACGAGCCGTAGAGCGCCGACGGCTTGACGTTCTTATTCTCCGTCCCAGGAAAGCGCCACTTCTCCTGAAGCGTCTGGACGTCCAGCGCGTACAGCTTGTCCTTGTGGGCGACCAGTACCAGATTGCCGTCGAGCGCCGGCGGCGCCCAGCCAGACGGCTTCGCGATGCGACCGCAGGCTACAGTTGCCGTGCCGAACACGGCGACGAGAACGAGTCCCAGCAGGGCGAGACGAGGCGGGCTTCGCATCAGCAGAGGTCTAGTTTCACGTGAAACGTCTCAAGGCACGGGGTCGTAGGCTGTGGCGTGCAGCGGGTGGCAGCGCGCCAGCCGGCGCAGGGCCAACCAGCCACCGCGTACCACACCGTGGCGCTCGATAGCCTCGTGCGCGTAGTGCGAGCAGCTAGGTTCGTATCTGCAGGCGGGCGGGAGCGTCCCCGAAACGCTTCGTTGGTAGCCCCGGATAGCCAGCAGGGCTAGTCGCTTCATGATGTCAGAACGCCCGCCTTCGTCAAGACAGATTCGACTTCGCTCTGGAGCGCACCGAAGCTGGCACCTCGGGCTGCCGGGCGAGCCACCAGCATCAGGTCCCAGCCCGGTGCCACCGGCATCGCGCGCATAATCTCACGCAGGCGGCGGCGGACTCGATTCCGGGTAACGGCGTTCCCAACCGACGCCCCTGTTGCGAAACCGAACCTGCTCGTTGGAAGATTTGTTCTAAGATGTCGTACGGTTAGCAATTCGCCTCGCTGCGCCCGCCCCCGGCGGTACACTGCCGCGATATCCCGTCGATGCCTGAGCCGCTGTTCGCGCCGCGTGCCCAACGAGCCACCAGGCGCTGTTATTCAACCGAGATTCGCTTGCGGCCCTTCTTACGGCGGGCTTGGAGCACCCTGCGGCCTCCCACGCTGCTCATGCGCTTTAGAAAGCCATGCGTGCGCTTCCTCGGCAGGCGCTTCGGCTGATAGGTGCGTTTGGGCACGGAACTCCCTTCTGTCAAGGCTAGGTTCCCAGTATAGGAACCTGACCCTGCTAGGTCAACGAACCTCTGCCGCTGCTCGCCGAAGCCGTTATGACGCGCACCAGTCTGATATTTGCTGTTCTATCGAGATAATATGAGCAAATAAGAGGTATCCAGCTCTATCATGGGGCAATGGCGCTTGACAGCCTGCCTATCCACTTGCGCTGACTATCCGCACCTAGTACCATACGTTAGCACTCTCCTATCTAGAGTGCTAATCCGCTCACATCGCAACACTCGCACGAAGGAGGCCTGTTCATGCCGACTGCCACGAAGTCCAAGACCAAGCTGGTTCCCCTTGGTGACCGATTGGTGATCAAGCCGGTCGTCCAGGAGGAAGTCCTCGCCAGCGGTCTCGTCATTCCCGACACCGCGAAAGAAAAGCCGCAGCAGGGTAACGTGATCGCCGCCGGCCCCGGGCGCGTCGACGACAACGGCAAGCGCATTCCGCTCGACGTCAAAGCCGGCGACCGCGTCCTCTACGCGAAGTACTCCGGTCAGGAGATCAAGATCGATCAGGAAGAGTACATCGTGCTCTCGGAGCGCGACGTGCTCTGCAAAGTTGAGGCCTAACACCAAACACGTAAGGAGATCGCCATGGCGAAGCAACTCATATTCGACGAAGAAGCTCGACGTGCGCTGAAGGAAGGCGTCGACGCACTCGCAGATGCGCTTAAAGTGACGCTCGGTCCGCGCGGACGAAAAGTCGTGCTGGAGAAGAAGTTCGGGCCGCCCGCCGTCGTCGACGACGGCGTGTCGATCGCGAAGGAGATCGAGCTCAAGGACCCGTTTCAGAACATGGGCGCGCAGCTCGCGAAGGAGATCGCAAGCAAGACGAACGACGTCGCGGGCGATGGCACGACGACGGCGACCGTGCTCGGTCAGGCTCTCGTGCGCGAAGGCATGAAGAACGTCGCCGCCGGCGCGAACCCGCTCGCGTTGCAGCGCGGATTGCAGCAGGGGCTCGAAACCATCGTCAACTCGTTCCGCAAGATGGCGCAGCCTGTGCTCGGCAAGGAGCAGATCGCGCAGGTCGCCTCCAACTCGGCGAATGACCCCGTCGTCGGCGACACGATTGCGGAAGTGATGGAGAAGGTCGGCAAGGACGGCGTGATCACCGTCGAGGAGTCGAAGGGTCTGCAGCTCGAAACCGAATTCGTAGAGGGCATGCAGTTCGACCGCGGCTACGTCTCGCCGTACTTCGTGACGAATACGGAGCGCATGACGGCCGAGCTCGAGGACCCGTACATCCTCATCACCGACAAGAAGATCTCCGCGATCAACGACATCCTTCCCGTACTCGAGCGCGTTCTGCAGGTCACGAAGAACTTCGTCATCGTCTGTGACGACTGCGACGGCGAAGCGCTGGCGACGCTCGTCGTGAACAAGCTGCGCGGCACGATCAACGCGCTGATCGTGAAGGCGCCGGGGTTCGGCGATCGCCGCAAGGCGATGCTGGAAGACATCGCGGTGCTCACCGGTGGCACGTACATCACCGAAGAGATGGGCCGCAAGCTCGACAACGCGCAGGTCGCCGACCTCGGCCGCGCGCGACGCGTCGTGTCGACCAAAGAAGACACAACGATCATCGAAGGGCACGGCGCCGACGACGCGATCCAGTCGCGCATCAAGCAGATCAAGGCCCAGGTCGAGGATTCGACCTCGGAGTTCGACCGCGAGAAGCTCCAGGAGCGTCTCGCCAAGCTCGCCGGCGGCGTCGCGATCATCAAGGTCGGAGCTGCGACAGAAGTCGAGCTGAAAGAGAAGAAGCTTCGCGTCGAGGACGCGCTCTCAGCCACGCGCGCGGCGGTCGAAGAGGGCATCGTGCCGGGCGGCGGCATCGCCTTCCTTCGCGTCATTCCCGACCTCGAGAAGCTGGAGAAGAAGCTCGACAGTGACGAGCGCACCGGCGTCATCACGCTGAAGAAGGCGCTGGAGGAGCCGCTCCGCCAGATCGCCGAGAACGCCGGCGAGGAGGGCTCGGTCGTCGTCAATACGGTGAAGGAATCGAAGGAGCCGAACTACGGCTTCGACGCGGCGGAAAACGTATACGGCGATCTCATGAAGAAGGGCATCATCGACCCCGTAAAGGTGGTCCGGGCCGCGCTGGAAAACGCGGTCAGCATCGCGGGGCTGCTGCTCACCACGGAGTCGCTGGTCGCGGAGATCCCGGAGCCGCCAGCCTCCGCCCCGATGGGCCCGCCTCCCATGGACTACTAGCCAGAACGGCACCACAAGCACGGTAGGGGCGGGTTTGGAACCCGCCCCTACGCTCGCCAACCGCTGCTTTACAGCCTTCCCGGGCGTGGTATAATAGCTCCAACACGGATTCGATTTCGCGGCTGAGGGGTCACCGTCCCTCAGTCTCTGTTTTTAGTGAGGCACTGTCATGGTCGATCATCCCGTCCTCCTGACCGAAGAAGGGCTGGCCAGACTCGAGAAGGAGCTCGTGCACCTCAAGACGGTGCGCCGCCCCCAAGTCGCCGAGCGCATTCGCCAGGCCAAGGAGCTCGCCAGCACCCAGAACAACGCCGAATACGACGACGCCAAGAACGACCAGGCGTTCGTCGAGGGGCGCATCCTCACGCTCGAGAAGATGGTCCAGGACGCGCGCATCATCAACGAGGAGGAAGCGCACCACGCCTCCGCCGTACAGATCGGCTCCACCGTGCACCTTCAGGACGGCGACGGCAAGAAGATCGAGTACACGATCGTCGGCTCAGCCGAGGCGGACCCGAAGTCCGGCCGCATCAGCAACGAATCGCCGGTCGGCCTGGCACTGCTCGGCAAGCGCGTCGGCGACGAGGTGCAGGTGAGCGCCCCGAAGGGCCTCCTGCGCTTCACCCTCACGAAGATCAGCTAGCCGCGAAGCGATCGCAACGTGTGGGGGCGGCCTTCAAGCCGCCCGCTTCGTCGCCCTTTCGACAACGCATCCACCGTAGGGGCGACCCGATGTGGTCGCCCTGTTCGTCTTGCAGCGTAGGGGCGAGCACGCCAGGCTCGCCCCTCCACGATCCCGCTATGCTAGCCTTCCTCCGTGATCGATCACTCCGACGAATTCGCCGCCGCATGGCAGCGCTTCCAGCAGCTCGATGCGGTCCACGCCTTCGGCGACACGCTAGAGGCCGAGTGGACGCGCGGACGCGCTATCTACCTGGCGTTTCTCATCAAGCTCGAAGACGCCGCCGCGCGCGAGTACGTCTCGCGCGTGCAGCAGCGCATCGAGGGAATCACGGGCGTCGAACGGTATCCCGACTACTACTGGCACATGACCGTCAAGGGCGTCGGCTTCCAGGTCATCAAGAAGACAATGCCGGACGACATCCTGCGCCAGGACGTGCCGCGCATCGCGAACGCGGCGCGTAAGGTGTTCGAGCGCGCGCCGGCGTTTGACGCGCAGATCGGCCCGCCGAACGGCTTCCCGGAGGTCGTCTTCCTCGAGGTACGCGATGGCGGCCGCATCCGCGAGCTGAATACGCGCATCTGCGAAGCGATGCCCGAGCTGCCGCGCGCCGTATTCGACGGCGAACTTTTCCTCCCGCATGTGAGCATCGCGCGCTTCACGTCGAACGACGGCCTCCCGCAGCTCAAGCAAGCGCTGGCCTCGCTGCGAGACGAGCCCGGCCCGGCGATCCAGGTCCGTCGCATTGAGTTCGTGAAAGTGTGGCTCTCCGAAGCGATGCCGGAGTTCGATACGCTGGCGACCTACTCTCTCGCGCCTCAATGAGCGCACGCAGCACCTACCGCGCCGTCATCTTCGATATGGACGGGGTCCTTGTCGATAGCGAGCCCGCATTCTACGACGCGGTGAACGATGTGCTCGCGCAGGAGGGACGCTCGATCGACTGGGAGCGCTACAAGACGCTGCTCGGCACCAGCGTACAGCACACCTGGCGCGAGGTGATCGCCATGCTCAACATGCGCGGTGATCTGAACGACTATCTGCGCCGCTACGACGACGTGCTGCTCGATTGCCTCCGCCGCCCGCGTCCGCCGCTACCCGGCGTCGTCGAGTTGCTCGACGAGCTGGAGCGCCGCGGCGTGCCGATCGCGCTGGCGACATCGTCCTGGCGCACGTGGTACGACGCGGTCATGGAAAGCACCGGGCTCGATGGCCGTTTCCGAGCCGTCGTGACCGCCGACGTGATCGAGCGCCCGAAGCCGGCGCCGGACACCTATCTGCGCGCCGCGGAGTTGCTCGCCGTGCGCGCAGGCGAGTGTATCGCTGTCGAAGACACGCCGCCGGGCATCGCCGCGGCGAAAGCGGCCGGCATGTACGCCATCCAGTCGCGCGCCGCGTCGACCGCGCTGCCGCCCATCGATGCCGCGGACCTCGTCATCGATACGCTGGAGTACTTCCCGGTAGCGATGCTGGCGGGCGAAGCTTGATCGCTTTCTGAACGGTCCAAAGACCCGAATCTGGCCCAGAGCTTGACAAATGGCTGCCGAGGCTGTATTTTACCACAAGGTTAGATAACTGAAAGGTTTAGTACGTTGCCAGCCGATCACCTGAGCACGACCTTTGCCGCGCTCGCCGATCCCACCCGGCGCGCGATCCTCGCTCGTCTCGCTTCGGGCGAGACCTCGGTGACAGAGCTCGCCCAGCCATTCGAGATGAGCCTTCCGGCCGTCTCCAAGCACCTCAAGGTGCTCCAGCGCGCCGGCCTCATCGAGCGCGGTCGCAGGGCGCAGTGGCGCCCCTGCCGGCTCGACGCGGGTCCGCTCAAGGAGGTCGACGACTGGGTGGAGCGCTATCGCACCTTCTGGGAGGAGCGCTTCGATCGCCTAGACGACTATCTGCGCGAACTGCAAGAAAGGGAGACGAGACATGGTCGCAAAGAATAGTGACCCAACAACAACCTCGGATCAGATCGTCATCACGCGGGTCTTCGACGCGCCGCGCGACCTCGTCTGGAAGGCGTGGACGGAGCCCGAGCGCCTGATGCGCTGGTGGGCGCCGCAAGGCTTCACAACGCCCGTCTGTACGGTCGATCTCCGCCCGGGCGGGGTCTTCCACTACTGCATGCGATCACCCGAGGGCCAAGACATCTGGGGCATAGCTGTCTATCGCGAGATCGTTGAGTCGGAGCGGATCGTCTACACTGACGCCTTTGCTGATGCGGAAGGCAACCCTGTCCCGCCTGCGCACTACGGCATGAGCTCGGGCCACCCGCCAGAAACGTTGGTGACAGTGACGTTCGCTGAGCGTGGAGGCAAGACGACGCTCACCCTGCTGCACTCCATCCCCGAGTCTGTCGAGGAGCGCGAAGGGACTCAGCAAGGTTGGATCGAGATGCTGGACCGGCTCGCCCAAGAGCTGGCGAAGGCATAAGAGAGGAGACATCGATGGGCGCAAAGAACCGTGAAGCAACAACATCATCCGATCGCGAGGTCCTCATCACGCGCATCTTCGACGCACCGCGCGAGCTCGTCTGGCAGGCCTTCACCGACCCGAAGCTCCTGGCCCAATGGTGGGGCCGCGGCAACAAGCTCGACATCGAACGCTTCGAGTTCGAGCGCGGCGGCCACTGGCGTTTTGTCGAGCACAGCGGCGGCGAGAGCGAAGGCTTTGAAGGACGCTTCCGCGAGATCACGCCGCCCGAGCGCATCTCCTGGACGTTCGAGTGGGATGGCATGCCTGGCTACCCCTCGATTGACACCATCGAGTTCGAAGACTTGGGTGACGGCCGTACGAAAGTCGTAACCAACGGCCTCTTCTTCACCAAGGAGGAACGCGACGGCATGCTCCAATCCGGCATGGAGGGCGGCCTCAGCGAGAGCTACGCCGCGCTGGACCGGCTGCTCGCATCGATGAAGTAACCGCCGTACCTAGCGGAAGCAACACAGTAATTCGCCGCGCGGCCTGGCTGCGCGAGCACAACAGCAAGGAGAGATCAATGGCAGAGCAAACGACAATCGTGCCGATGGAGCGCATCGTCGCGACCGACTACTTCACGGACGAGCTAGTCGAGAGGAGCAGGCGGTGAGCAGCGTCAGCGTTCGCTACATGATCGACGACGTGCCAGCGGCCATCGCGTTCTACACGGCCCATCTGGGGTTCAGCCTGGAGCAGGACGCGTCGCCGGCCTTCGCCTCCGTCAGCCGCGATGGCGTGCGACTGCTGCTGAGCGGCAAGTCCAGTTCGGGCAGGCGGCCGATGCCCGACGGCCGCCTGCCAGTGCCCGGTGGCTGGAACCGCATTCAACTGCAGGTGGCGGCCATCGCGTCAGAAGTCGAACGTCTTCGCGCGGCCGGGCTGCACTTCCGCAACGACATCGTGACGGGACCCGGCGGTTCGCAGATCCTGCTCGACGACCCTTCGGGCAATCCCGTGGAGCTGTTCGAGCCTGCCCATTGAGCCTCTCGGCTCGGGGCCAGCAGAGAAGGGAGAGTCACCGTGACAGGCGCAACGAAGCTAGCGCCAACGAGTGATCGCAAGGAGGGCAGTCGAATGCAGAAGATCACCACCTTCCTGGTGTTCGCCGCGCTCGAGAGGCTGCTCGTCTCGATGAAGTAACTCGCCGCGCGGTTCGCGCCGCGCGAGCTCACAGAAGGAGAGAGCACATGGGTACAGCAGGAAAACACGCAACGACAGTAAAGGGCCGCGAGGTCGTGATCGAACGCGTCTTCGAAGCTCCGCGCGAGCTCGTCTGGAAAGCGTGGACAGAACCCGAGCGCGTGATGCGCTGGTGGGGCCCGAACGGCTACTCTTGTCCGGTCGCCAAGATCGACCTGCGCGTCGGCGGCGAATATCTCTACTGCATGCGCTCGCCTGAGGGGCAGGACAACTGGAGCGGCGGCACATACCGCGAGATTGTGCCGATCGAGCGCATCGTTACCACCGATCACTTCGCCGACGAGCACGGCAACCGCGTAGCCAGTCCGTTCGTCGATGTCGACGATTGGCCCGAGGATTTCATCGTCACCGCGACCTTCGAGGATCTCGGCGGCAAGACGAAGCTGACCCTGCACCACGCCGGCTTCCCCGAAGGCGAAATCGTCGGCATGGCCAACGAGGGCTGGAACCAGTCGCTCGACAAGCTCGCCGAAAGCCTGCGCGCGTAAGCGACTCGCTGCTGATCAACGCAGTTGGTGTTTGCTAGGATTATCTCCTCGGGCGGGCTGCCCGCGGGAAGGCCGATGAACTCAGGAAGGAGTTAGGGATGAGCAGGGTACGGGTACTGGTTGGCACGCGCAAGGGCGCGTTCATCCTGACGTCGGACGGCAAGCGCGCACGGTGGAACGTGAGCGGCCCGCACTTTGCGGGCTGGGAGATCTACCACATGAAGGGATCACCCGCCGACCCGGAACGGTTGTACGCGTCACAATCGTCAAGCTGGTTCGGGCAGGTGATCCAGCGCTCCAACGACGGCGGCAAGACATGGGAGCAGCCCGGTACAAAGCCAGGCGAGCCGACCACGACTGCCGATGGAATGCCCATGGGTGAAAGCAACAAGTTCGTCTATGACACTTCCTCCGGAAGCGGCAACCCCCTCACCACGCACCAGTGGTACGATGGCACGCCGCACCCCTGGGAGTTCGCGAGGGTCTGGCATCTCGAACCGTCGCTGACCGACCCGAACACGGTCTACGCCGGCGTTGAAGACGCCGGCCTGTTCCGCTCAACCGATGGCGGCAAGACGTGGCAGGAGCTCCCCGGACTGCGCGGCCACGCATCGGCAGGCGCGTGGGCGCCCGGCGCTGGCGGAATGTGCCTGCACACGATCCTTCTCGATCCGAGCCATCCCGATCGTATCTTCATCGCCATCTCGGCAGCCGGCGCGTTCCGGAGCGATGACGCAGGCAAGACGTGGCGACCCATCAACCACGGCCTGAGGTCCGAGCAGATCCCCGACCCGACCGCCGAGGTCGGCCACTGCGTGCATCGCATCGCGATGCACCCGTCGCGTCCCGATGTGCTGTTCATGCAGAAGCACTGGGACGTCATGCGCAGCGACAACGCCGGAGAGTCGTGGCACGAGATCAGCGGCAACTTGCCGACCGACTTCGGCTTCCCGATCGACGTCCACGCGCACGAGCCGGACACGATCTACGTCGTCCCGATCAAGAGCGATAGCGAGCACTATCCGCCCGACGGCAAGCTACGCGTCTACCGCAGCCGGACCGGCGGTAACGAGTGGGAGCCGCTTACCAAAGGTCTGCCGCAAGCCAACTGTTACGTTAACGTCCTGCGTGACGCCATGGCCGTCGACTCGCTCGATTCGTGCGGCGTGTACTTCGGCACGACCGGCGGGCAGGTGTACGCGTCGGCCGACGCCGGAGACAGCTGGACGCCCATCGTCCGCGATCTTCCCGCCGTGCTTTCGGTCGAGGTCCAGACGCTGCCGTGATCCGAGTCGTCCTCCCGGCGCATCTGCGAAGCCTGGCGCACGTCGAGGGCGAGGTGATGCTCGACATTGAGGGTCAGGCCACCCAGCGCTCGATCCTCGACGCACTCGAGGCGTGCTATCCCATGCTGCGGGGCACGATCCGCGACCACGACACGCAACAGCGCCGGCCGCTCGTGAGGTTCTTCGCCTGCGAGCAGGATCTATCGCACGAACCGCCGGATGCTCCGCTTCCGGACGCGGTCGCGACAGGCGTGGAGCCGTTTCTTGT
Organism: Dehalococcoidia bacterium; assembly: GCA_041497735.1. Classification (GTDB taxonomy): domain Bacteria; phylum Chloroflexota; class Dehalococcoidia; order DSTF01; family RBG-16-68-14; genus JBBDXS01. Next base: position 14,994 of record JBGQHA010000008.1, read on the forward strand.
CGTGGGGGCCATGGCCGGCGGCTAAGGCAGGTCCGCGCGTGTAGAGGCCCTACGCCCCCACCTTCGCCATCACCTTATCGAGCACTTTGCGCGTGCCGATCACGTGGCGCTCCATGCGCAGCTCCTTGGGATCGATGCCGATCGCCAGGCCGATGAGCTGCGGCAGGTGCAGGATCGGGATGCCCAACTCGCGCTCGATGACCTGCGCGGCGCTCGGCTGCTGCGCGTCGAGGTTCAGGTGGCAGAGCGGGCAGGGGGTAACCAGGCAGTCGGCGCCCTCATCGATAGCGTGCGCCAGGTGGGTGCCCGCCTGCGTCAGCGAGTTCTTGCGGTTGTTCGTCAGGATCGGGAAGCCGCAGCACTTGTTCTGCCCTTCATACTCGACAGGCGTCGCGCCGACGGCGGCGATGATCTGCTCCAGATAGCTGTCCCGCTCGGGATGCTCCGCCATGCCCAGGATGCGCGACGGGCGCAGGATGTAGCAGCCGTAGAACGGCCCGGCGCGTAGCCCCGTCAGCGGTCGCACGACCTGCTGGCGCAGCTTGTCGAGGCCGAAGTCCTCGACGAGCACCCACATGAAGTTCTTGATCACCAGGCCTGGCTTGTACTCGAGCCCCTCTTCGGCGAGCACGGCGTTAATCTTCGCGCGATGCGCTTCGTCGCGGTCGAGCTTCTCCTGCACCATCGACTGCACGCCCTGGCAGGTGGAGCAGATGTTGACGAGCGGCAGGCCCATCTTTTGCGCCAGCGCGAAGTTGCGCGCGTTCAGCGCATCGGCCACCTCCGGCTCGTGCTCGCTGATCACGCCGGCGCCGGTGCAGTTGCCGTCGTACAGCTCTTCCAGCTCGATGTCGAGCTTGGCGCAAGTCTTGATCATCGATGCGTAGAGCTCAGGGCATGCGCCCTTGGAGACACAGCCGGGCCAGAAGGCGTACTTCACTTGGAGACCTTCGCTTTCTCTTCTCGCCGCACCGAATCGATGATCCGGCGCACCTGCTTGATGCCGGGGATCGGCTTGTGCCAGGGCATGGCGTGACTCCAGGGCAGCTTGCCCGCGCGAAGCAGCCGGAACGCGCCCGGCAGCTCGCTCATGAGCCGCGGCACGTTCCAGATGCCGACCGAATCCGGCAGCAGCCTCACCTCGTCCAGACGGCCAAGCCGGCGAACCGAACCCGCGAACGCGTTGCCGTGACGCGCGCCGATCGTGCCCTTGATACCCTCTTCGACGGCCATCTCGCGAAGCTGCATGATGCGGTCCATCGGCCGGACGTCCTTCGGGCACACCTCGACGCACATATTGCAGCGGGTGCAGTCCCAGATACCGCCCGGCACGCTGCTCAGATGCTGCAAGCGTTCGTGCTTGTGGCCGTCGCGGGGGTCGCCCACGACGCGATACGCCTTCGCCAGCGCCGCCGGCGCGATGAAGCTCTTGTCGATTTCGAGCACGGGGCAGTCGGAGACGCAGGCGCCGCACATGATGCAGTTCATCGTGTGCGTCAGGTCGATCATCGCTTCGTTCGGCACGAGGTACTCGTGCTCCGGCTCCGGGCCCACCGGCTGCAGATACGGGTCGACCTGGCGCACCTTCGACCAGAAGCCGGCCATGTCGGTGATAAGGTCTTTGATGACGGGCATGTTGCCCATCGGCTCGACGACCACCTCGTGGTTCTCGTCGCCGTCGGTGATGGCGATGACCTTAGCGCGGCAGGCGAGCCGCGCCCGCCCGTCGACACGCATCGAGCAAGAGCCGCAGATCGCGCTCCGGCACGAGCAGCGCAGCGCGAGCGAGCCGTCTTCGTACTCGCGGACCTGGATCAGCGCATCGAGCAGCGTCGCGTTGTCGGCCGCGTCGATCTCGTACTTGCTGTACTCCGTGGCGCCCGTCTCGCCGTCCGTCCGCCTGACCTTGAGCTTGACCTTCATACGCTGCTCCGTTCCGCTGATTGCTCCGCGCCCGCGGGACAGGCTTTAGCCTGTCGCTGGCGTCGGGCTGAAGCCCGACGCGCGAGCGGCATTAGTACTTGCGTTCCTCCGGCTGCCACTCCGTGATCGTCACGGGCATGTAGCTCATCTTCTCGCTCCCATCGGCCTGCTTCGTCAGCACGATGTGCTTCAGCCAGTTCTCGTCGTCGCGCTTCGGATAGTCGAGGCGTGTGTGCGCGCCACGGCTCTCCTTCCGCTCGATCGCGCTCTTCGTGATCATCTCCGCGCAGTCGATCATGTATCCCAGCTCGATGTGGAAGAGCAGGTCGGTGTTGAACACCTTACCCTTGTCCTCCACGCCGACCTTCTCGTACCGCGCGCGCGTCTGCTTGAGGTTCTCGACTTGCTTCGCGAGACGCTCCGGCGTCCGGAACAGCCCAACGTTCGTGAGCATCTCTACGCCCATGTCGAGCCGGATCTTCGCCACCCGGTCGTCGTTCTTCGGCCGGTCGAGGATGCCCTGGATCATCGCGCGGTCATGCTCCATCACACTCTCG
>JBGQHA010000009.1:0-17264 GCA_041497735.1 Dehalococcoidia bacterium
CGCCGCCGCCGCCTGCAGGTCCGCCAGCGCGTCCTCCCACCGGCCCACGCTGCGCAGCGCGAGGCCACGCTTGTATTGGAGGGCGGCACGCGCGGCTGTCTCATCCAACGGGAGCACCTGCATCGCGTCTTCGTAGAGCCGTAACGCGTCCTCGAAGGCAGCGGCTGCGCTCGCCTGGTCTGCGGCCAGCGCGAGGTATCGTGCAGTCTGCCGCGCGTCGGCCGCCGCGCCCGCCTGAAACAAATGGTGCGCAAGGTCGGCGGCATGCTCTTCGGCAGCCGCCCCGTACAGCCGCTCCATCGCCTCGGCCACGCGCAAGTGCATGCGCTGCCGTCGCGGCAACGACATGCCGCTCAGCAGCGTCTGCCGGATCAGCTCGTGCGCGAACGTGAACCACGCCTCGTGTCCGCCCTCCTCTGACACGACCAACTGCGCCCGTTCTGCATAGTCGATGGCGTCCAGGAGCGCGTCTGGCTCGACTTCGTCCAGGGCCTCGACGAGATCGTAACGGAAGCGCCGGCCGATCACGGCCGCCGCGCCCAGCGCGCGCCGGCACCCCTCTCCTACCCGCTCCAGCCTCCTGCCAACGACGAGACGCACCCCTTCCGGCACGTCAAGCTCGCTGACTTCCAGGTCCTGGCGCCAGCGGCCCTGCGCATCGAACAGCTTTCCCTCTTCCGCAAGGTGCTGAGACACTTCTTCCACGAAGAACGGGTTGCCCTCCGTTTCGCTGTAGACGACTGAAACCAGCATCGGCGGCGGTTCTTGCCCGCTCAGCGCGCGCAGCATTGCGCCGACCGTATCTTCGCGCAGCCGCCTCAGGCTGATCCGGTGCGCAAGCCGTTGCCGTAAGAGCGCCTCCAGCGTCCGGGCGAGTGGCCGTCCTACCTCCAGCTCCACGTCTCGGTACGTGCCGACAATGAGCAGCCGGTGTTGTGGGGCTTGTTGCGCCAGCTGCTCCATGAGCAGCAGCGTCGAGTCGTCGGCCCAGTGGAGATCGTCAAGCACGAACAGGAGAGGCTGGGCCTGCGCCGCGCGGGAGAGATATGCGAGCATGCCGTTGAAGAGGTAGCGCCGCTCCTGCTCCGGCGGCAGCTCGGGCGGATGCGGGATGTCCGGGAATAGCTTGCGCAGTCCGGGCAGCAGCTTGGCCACCTCCGGCGCCGAGTCACCCAGAGCGGTCCGCAGCGCGTCCGGGTCCACGGTTCTCGTCGCAGCTTCGAGCATCTCCACGAACGGGATATACGGAGGGAGATCCTTCCTGCTCGTAGCAGTGGCCGATCAGAGCCAGCATGCCGCGGTCGCCGGCTTCCGCCATCAGCTCTTCCGCGATGCGGGTCTTGCCCACGCCCGGCTCGCCGCCGATCATCACAAGCGATCCCCTACCGGCGAGCGTCTCGTTAAGGCGCCGCCGTAGCTCTGCTCGCTCCTCATCCCGTCCGACGTACGGAGTGCGGCCCGGCGCTCCGAGGGCTCCCGCGCCGACAGCCTCCCGCCAGCGAACCGAATAGAGTCGCCAAGGCTCATTGAAGCCCTTGAGCTGGGTCTCACCGCGGTCCTCCAGTTCGACGGTGGTCCCCGCGCCGAGCACGATCTTTACGCCTTCGGACACCAGGACTTCGCCGGCGTCACCTTCGGCCGCGATGCGCGCGGCGGCGTTCACCGTCGCCCCCGAAGAGGTCTTCTTCTTCGCGAACAACTTCGCCCGTGTCAGACCGATGCGCACTCCAACCGCGCGCGCCGCGTCTCTGCGACCTTGCTCGACAATCGCCCGCTGGATGTCGATGGCACACGCCACCGCGCGGCGCGCCCGACGTGAAGGCGACCATGAGGCCGTCCCCTGTACCCTTCACCTCGTGCCCGCGATGTCGTTCGAACTGCTGGCGGACCAGGTCGTCGCAGCCGCCGAGCACTTCGCGCGCCGCTTCATCCCCGATGCGGGTGGTCAGCTCCGTGGAGCCAACGACATCGGTGAACAAGATGGTGACGGTGCCCTCTGGAAGCTCTTGGGTCATGGAGCTTCCTCCCGCCACCTGACTTCGTACAGGCGCACCGGGTCCTCGAAGCCCTTCGGTACCACCCCGCCGATGTCAGCGAACAAGAAGCCCTTCCCCGCGGCGAGCTCTCGTACTACGTTCGACGCCAGGATCTGGCCGGCCGTCGCGTGGTCACAGATCCGTCGTGCCAGCTGCACGCTCGTCCCGAACAGGTCGCGCTCCTCCGCCACGGGCTCGCCTGCGTTCAGCCCGATGTGTACCTGTAGGGGCGCATCGCGATGCGCCCTGTCGGCCCATTCGACGACGCCGCGTTGTATCGCCACTGCGCACTCCAGCGCGCCGCTCGCCGTCGGGAACGAGGCCATGATGCCGTCGCCGGTGTGCTTGATCTCCGTCCCGCCGATCGTCGCCAGCGCCTCGCGCACGATCGAGTTGTGCGCGCGCACCAGCTCCTGCGCCTTCGCGTCGCCCAGCCGCTGCGTCAGCGCCGTAGACGACGCGAGGTCGGTGAACAGGATGGTGACGAGGCCCGAGCGCGAGGGGTAGTCCCGGCGTGGATCCGCGGCGGCGTCCGACGTGAACTCGATGATGGCCGATGCGGCGGCACGCATGTCGTTGACGGTGATGAATTGAGCGCCGGGGATGCGAGTGGCTAGCGGCTTCGCCAACTGCGGCGCCGCTGCGAACTCCTGAGTAGTATCACGTATGACGAGCGTCGGCACGGCGACGCGGGGCAGCAGCTCGGACACGTCCAATTCAAGCGCGTCCTCCATTGCCTTCAGGTAGCTCTCCTTCGCCATGCCCTCGCGCAAGGTCGCCGCGAGGTTGCGCGCTTGTTCGAGATCGGAGAACCCCAGCGCCCAGTTCGCCACTGTCAGAGTCACGAACTCCCAGTCGTCGATGGCAGCCGTGGCAAATGCGCGTACGGCTCGGGTTAATGGACTAGCGGCGTAATACTCTGATCCGCGGGCGAACGGGTTTCAGAGAATGAGGTGACGGATCCGGTCCGGGTACCTGACCGCGTAGGCAACGGCAGCGGCCGTTCCTTGCAACCTGCCGATCAAGTCGACGGGCGCTGCACCCAGGGCATCGATCACCGCCTCGAGATCGCTGAGGCGCGCCTCAACGGAGAATTCGGCAGGCTCACGGTCGGAGAGCCCGGACCCGCGGCCATCGTATACCGTGATGCTCCGTCCGGACTCAACGAGGTAGTCAGCGGCCGCCGGACCACCTTGCCTAACGCGGGCGGTTTGGTAGTCGGCGATATCTCCCCACAGTACGGTGGAATACACAACAGGCGGCCCTTTCCCAAGGGTGGCGTAGGCTATGCTTACCCCATCGCTCGTCTTCGCGTACTGGATGCGCGGCTCCATGGCGCAAGCATTCTACTCGGCCTTAGCGCGCGGTTGCCATGTCTGTTTTTCCCCCGCCGCCTGAGTCAGGCTGAGCTATAGGACCATCGGATTGACGGATCTGGTTGCCTCTGCAGGTCGGTCGCGCGCCATGCTAGATTGAATGCCAACTGGAGCGGCGCTAGGTTGAGCCTTCCCAGTCCTGCGAGAGGCGCCAGGCGCGGAGTCGCACGCACGAGGCGATTGTGCGACGCGCGCGACTGGCCCCGCGCGCCCCTCAACAATTCACTCCGTGTTTTTCGGGCCGTCAGCCTATAAGGGCGCGCAACGTCGATTATCGGCTCGAATCGACGGTCTATAGCGCGCCTACATCAGTTTGCGTTCGCTTTCTCAGCTAGGCCCGGCACAGGGCTGAGCTAGCACGTCGACGAGAGATCGAGAGCAGATATTCAATGGCATACGGGGCACTCATCGCGCTGCCAGTAGCACCTCCAGATTGCGTGCCATGCGCCGCAGACGAGGCAACATAAACGTGAGACGCGCTCCCAGGAACGGGCGACCGCGACGGATGTCACGGAAGTGTTCGACATCCGCTCGCCATCTCTCGAAGGCCGGAGCGCCGCGGGAACCTTCGAACGGCGTCAGTAGGTAACGCCCGCTAAGATCGATGTCGGGGGCCCCTTGCACGTCGAGACTCTTCAATTGCAGGGGAAAGCGGAAGCCGAATCGACCGCCGCGCGGCTGTAGGCGCGCCTTTTCCCATCGTTGTCTTCCGGATACGTCAAACTGGGCATCCACCGGTTGCCACGTGTCAGTTGTCCACGCTTCGAGCCACACATGGCCATTTGTGAAAGGGCCAGCCACCGCGGTCGGCACGAGAACAGCCAGCGCAGCTCCCGGCTCGAAGCGCGCGGCACAGATCTCGGTGACAAGTCGACAGGGAATGCCAAGTGATCGGAGAAGCATGGCGGTCACGGCGCTCGTCTCGAAACAGTCGCCACGCCCGTCTTCGAGAACGCCGAGTGGTTGTCGTTTGTAGTTGGACAGACCGTACGCCGGGCGAATTCGATCGTGGACATACGCGGTGAGAATGGACACCGGATCATTGGATCCCACGATCTCGGTGGCGACCGCCCGCGCGCAGTCGATCTCGTCGCTGGTCAGCTCGTATTTCCGCCGCGAGCCAGCGATTGTGCGAGGATCGACGAAGAGAGCAGCGAGTGTCTCACTCATCCTTGAGCTACCATGCACTGAACGCAAATTGTGTCTTGAATAACGAATGCATTTCTGAATCTTGCCGCACCATCTCCGACCTCGGCGTTTCCGAGACGAGGCGTGCTTCTGGCACACGGTGACAGACCGTGTGACTGTCGCCCGCGCCATGAAGTTGCGAGTTCGGCAACAGGCCCGCCGGTAGTGCGACGCAACCTGTGTTCGGGCTACCCGTCTTTCCGGTCATGTTGGGCGAAGGGCCTGAGTACTATACTCCGATAGCCGCCGCTGGGACTGCTCAAGCTCGCGTCGTTTCACAAGGCACAGGCGCACGACGTAATCCTTTCGGTCACCCCATCTCTATTCCTCCGTGCCATTCGGCAGGTTCTGCGGGTCGCGCGCTGCCCTGTGCTGCTCCGCCAGGCGAATGATCTTTCGACTCAGGCGCTCCGTATCGATATGTTTGAGAAGATAATCGGCGGCCCCTGCCTCCTTGGCTACCGCCCACAGATCGTTGGTCATGAAGGAGGTAAAGATTACGACGGGCGCGTCCGTTAGCCTCCGCAGCATCCTGCAACCAGCTATGCCTCTCCCATCGTGTCTGTAGATATCGAGCAGGATGATGTCGGGATCGGATCCCCTCACGAGGTTCTGAGCTTCCGGCAGGCTTGAGATAGCTGCGACCAACTCGAGCCCGCGGTGGCGGCCCAGACGCTCCGCCAACGCTCGACGCGCGTCATCATGGTCGTCGACGAGCAGCACCCGGAAGCCGGCCTTGCCTTCATCGGACACGGCGCAGCACCTTCACTGCCCTGGCTCGCTGCTGCGGCTCTTCGGCGGAACGAGAAGCACCGGCGCAACAGCGCTGCACGACGCCCAGATCCAGCGCTTGCCGGTGTCCGGAATGGGAGCCAGCGGCCATCACTATGAGATCGAACCGGCCGCCTCTTGCGAACTCGATGAGCTGCTCTGCCGGCTCGCCGAAATGAACCACCGAATGGATGCGACGCTCCCTTGCTTGCGACCGTCGTGCCAGGAGGTCAAGGTGGTCCTCTAGGTGATCCGCTGGCTCGTGGTCGCGACGCTCCACCGCTTGGTCCCTAGTTTCGGCATAGACCGGGGGAGAGGGCGGGTAGACGCTCTGGACGGAGGCACTCATAAGGGCGGCCACGACGACCGGCCGGCGCAAGCAGGTCCTGGGCCGCCGCCGCGTCGCATGCGGCGCGCACCAACAAATGCATGGCTTCTCCGCCTGCTTCCAGCAGATCGCCGGCCGCCGTCACTACCTGCTCGGCAGGCTCCGACTCCTGGACAGGCACACGTAGCTTCCTGAACATGGCTCTCTTCGAGGCCGATTGTACGGCGGAGAGCGCGGGGCCTGATAGGCCCAAAGCGCCCTAATGGTACGGCCGAACGGCCTCTGTTGCGGTGGCTCTGGCTACGGCGCTTCGGTGCGGGAACGACGGCGAGCGATCAATGCCGCGGCCTCAGAGCGGCGGCGGAGGTTCAGCTTGCTGAGGATGCTGCTGACGTAGTTCTTCACCGTCTTGTCGCTGAGGTAGACCTCCTGGGCGATCTCTTTATTCGTTCTGCCCTGCGCAATGAGGTCTAGGATCTTCAGCTCTTGTTCGGAGAGAAGGGAGAGCTCATCGTCCTTCTTCGCCCCTGCGTTGCGCAATCGCTCCAGTACGCGCCCGGTAACTGCGGGGTCCAGGAGAGACTCGCCGTTCATCGCGCGTGTGATCGCGTCTGTCAGCGCCTGGGTCCGGGTCTGCTTGAGCAGGTAGCCGGTGGCGCCGGCCATGATCGAGGCAATGACCGCTTCGTCATCCGCGTAAGAGGTGAGCATGAGGACCTTAGTCTCCGGACGCTGGGCGCGGATCTCGCGGCATGCTTCCACACCGCTGCCATCGGGTAGACGGACGTCCATGATCACCACGTCGGGCTTCATGCGCCGCGCCTCCGCGATCGCAGACCGGACCGTGTCCGCATCGCCAACCACGGTGAGGTTGGGCCGGCGCCGAAGGAGGGCGCGCAGGCCCTCACGCACGACTTCGTGATCGTCGACGATGAGCACACGGATCGGTTGTTCAGTCACGGCGCTCCCTCCATCTGAAGCGGCACTTCGGCCGAGACCTCCGTGCCCTTGCCGTTTGCGCAGCGTACCTCCAACCGCCCTCCGAGCGCTTCCACTCTCTCGCGCATGTTGCGCAGGCCATGGCCGCCGCTTCCCAGCCGGGCCCGGTCGAATCCAATGCCGTCGTCGGCGATGGTCATCGAGAACGTCCTGTGCCGGCCTTCCAGGCGGGCGACGACGCGAGAGGCCTGCGCGTGTTTCCGGACATTCGTCAGCGACTCCTGGGCGATGTGGAACAAGGCGTTCATCTGCTCGGCCGATAGCCCCCGGCAGGCTCCCGGCGCCTCGGCAGCGTGACATCCAGTAGCGTGTGCGCCTTCAGTTCCTGGAGCAACCCACCGACGGCGCCGCCGAGGTCCGTGCTGGCGAGCGCTGCCGGCCGCAGATTGATGATGTACCCTCGGATGTCCGCGATCGTCTGGTTGAGACCCTGCATCGCTTTCCGGAGCTGGAGCTGCACCTGCTCCGGCCGATCCTGCAAGTCTTCGAGGCATGTCTCCAGTGTGAGACCGGTCGCATAGAGCGACTGGATCACGCCATCGTGCAGGTCCATGCTGATGCGATCGCGCTCGTCCAGCACGCCCAGGTCCTGCACCTGCTGGTACAGGCGCGCGTTCTCGATGGCGATGGAGGCGTGGGAGGCGAAGATGCGCAGCGTATCCTCGTCTTCCTTTGTAAAGGGCTCCCCGCCGTTCTTGTCCGTGAGATAGAGGTCGCCCAGGATGCGACCCTCGTACACGATAGGCAGGCCGATGAAGCTGGTCATTGCCGGGTGATGGGGTGGAAATCCGGTGGAACGTGGATGATCGCTGATGTGGTCCACTCTGAGCGTTTCGCCTTCTCGAACGACCACGCCCAAGAGACCTTTGCCCCCGGGCGGCTGGCCGATCCGATTTCGCTCTTCGCGGCTCATGCCGGAGGTCAGAAACTCGGCGATGTGGCCTTCCTCGTCCAGCATCGCGAGCGCACCATAGCGGGCGGTGGTCACGTCTCGGCTGAGGTCGACGACGCGCTGGAGGACGGAGGCGAGGTCGAGCTCGGATGACAAGGCCAGGCTGGCCTCGTTGACGGCCGCCAGCTCACGCGCCCGGCGTTCGGTCTCGCGTTGCGCCCGCCCGAGAACCCGGAAGACCAGCGAAGAGAACACGGCGGCGCCGAGGGCGGTCAATGCTGTGATCAACAGGACGACGCCAACACTGGAAAGGTAGCCGTGGAGGGAGACCGCCAGAGTCGAAGCCGCCGCCACGTAACCGGCGGGAAGCCAGACGCTCAGCTGCCGCCATCGGCGAATGAGGTGCTCCACGCTTCAATTATAACGACGTGCCCATGACGGCGTGTCCTACCGGACGCTGTCCGGCGGGAAACGCCTGGCTGGGCGTCGGATTACGGGGCGGGCCTGAGCGGCACCACCGATTCGAGTATGGCTCGCTTCTGCAGAAGATTGCGGACGAACAGCATGGCGAACAGCGATACTGCAACCCAGGCGAGCACCCCTGCGATAGCCATGGGCCAGTACCGATCGGCGCTCAACCAGTGCGGCGTCGCCATCGCGGTCCCGACGCGCAGGGCCGCTGCGGCGTTGAGCAGCATTAAGATGAGAAGCGGCAGAAGTCCTTCCGCCCGCTTCCGCATGCGTCGGATCGCAAACTCCGGCAGCACCAGGACCCCCATGCCGACCATCATGACTGATGCAACGCCCAGGCCTACGATATGACGCAGCGCGTCCGACGCGTAGTAGTTGACCGGGGAGCCGTCGGCTGCCGCCGCGACGCCGTAATACGCAGCCAGGCCACCGGCTATCGCCAGCCAGAGGAACGCCGACCTGACGAACCAGATCTGAGGCTGCGAGGCTGGCCGAAGCCGGTTGGCGACCGGCCGGAAGATGCCGACGAGCCAGACGGCCGCCCAGAAGATTGGCCCCAACGATGCGAGCGCTGCAGCCTCCAGGCGATAGATGCCGGCGCTCCTGGCCACAAACGCCGCCCACAACGCCGCGAACACGTACACGCCCACCGCGGTCGCAAGCGCGAGCGCGAGCACCTTGGCGGAACGCTCGGGGCGCGGCAGTCCCGAGAAGGTTGGTACAGCACGGGAAGCCACTCCCAGGACGAACATGATGACGAAGCCGTAGAACTGAAGGTGGAAGAGCCCTGCCGTTTCGCCAGGCCTCAGAGCGGTCTCTCCGCGCTGCACCGTCAGGACGAGCAGGGTCAGGTTGAGCAGGGCTTGGACCAGGAACGCCGCGGAGCCGAGCACGAAGAAGTACCCGGTGGCTCCGGCACGGCTATGTGGGTGCACCAGAGTCGACGCGACCACCAGAGCAAACGCCGCGCCCGACACGACGCCGAGCGTTCCGGAAGCGATCAGGCCCACGTCCCTCAAGGAGCCTTCTCCGGCAGGCTGGGCCGCCAGCCGGAGCAGGAGTGAAGAGACGAGCGCAGCCCAGGAGACCCAGACGGCCAGGGGGAAGGTCAACGGCCGGCCTGAGAAACGAGGCATGAGCCGGAACGCCATCCCCATGATGAATAGCCCCACCCAGCCAAGCACTTGAATCTGGCCGTGCGCCTGGACGAGAGATGTGTACCGGACGCCCCATCCCCAATCCAGCACAATGCTGAGCGGGAGGGCCGACGCGAGCGTGAAGCCAGCGGCCACCGCCAGTCCCAGGCTTGACAGCACGAAGACCTGGTACGGCAACTCGCCGACCGCGACGTGGGCCGGAGGGCGAGGGTCTTCGGTCACTGGAAGGACGGCGGCAGGTTGCACAGCGACGCTTCGTGGTGCTGTGTTGCGCTGGCGCTACCGGCACGGCCTAGGCTGAGCTCCGCCGTCGGCCGTATCAAAACTCGAGCCGCAGGCGCAGCTCTGGACGGCGTTGGGATTGGAGATGCTGAATCCACTCTTCATCACGCCGTCCACGTAGTCGATCTCCGCACCCTGCAGCAGGGGCGCGCTCTCGGGGTCCACGAGCAGGCGAACGCCTTCGTGTTCGATGACGAGGTCTTCCTCGTCGGCTTCTTGCGCAAGCGCCATGCCGTACTGGTATCCGGAGCAGCCCCCGCCAGCAACGAATACGCGGAGGGCGCCGGAACGCCTCTCCCGAAGCAATTGCTTCACCTTCTCAGTCGCGCTGTCGGTGAGTGCAAGGATAGGAGCCACGATGCACCTCCAAGCGTTGTCCAGCTACGTTTCGTCGTTCGACCTGTTCGTCTGTTCTTTGCGTTCGCGCGTCTCCTGGCGAAAGTCCCGAATGCTGTGTCCGATCGCTCCGCCGACTTCCGACAGCCGTCCGGCGCCGAAGAGAACGATGACGATTGTCAGAACCAGGATCAGCTCGATGGGGCCGAACCCGAATGGTCCTACCGCGAGCATCTCCCTCCGTTCCTCCCGAAGATGATCTGGGCGTCGTTCGCGCCTAATCTACAGATACCAGAGGGAGGGCACAGGTGTGCAGGGCCGTTTGGCCCAGCCCGCAAGCGCGAACGGCTCTTTCTTCGGGGCCCGGCCGCCGGTGTTCGACCGCCTCGGCCACTCAGGCCTTGGTGCTGGGCCCGATCGCCTGAGATGAGCTTCAGGCGCCGGCCCGGACCGGCTCGCCAAGCGGGCGCACCTGGGGCATCACCTTGTCGCGCATGAGCTCCATGCTGTGCAGCACCTTCTCGTGCGCCAGCCCGCCGATGCGCGTCCAGGCGAGGTAGTGGGTGACGCCGCACAGCTCGTTGATCTGGGCGATGCGTTCCGTCACCTGGTCTGGGCTGCCGCAGAGCACCGCGCCGCCCTGCACCACCTGCTCCCATTCCAGCGTCTGGAGCCAGTCACGGGCCGCCGTATACATCTCATACGTCTTAACTGCCGGCTGACCCTGGGGAGGCGAGATGTACTTGGCGAACGTCCGGAAATACCACATGACGGCGTCGCGGAAATCGGCGAGTGCCTGCTGGGTGGTCTCGGCGACGTAGGTCATGCAGAGGGCGGCGACCTCGTGGCCGGCGGGATCGCGGTCGTGCTCGCGTAGCGCCTCCCGGTACTGTTCGATCTGGGCCGCGCCGCGATTGACGTCGAAGCCGAACACGGGCGCGCACATCAGGTTGAAACCGTACTGCCCGCAGAGCTGGAACGTTTCCGGCGAGAGCGATGCCATCCATATGGGCGGGTGCGGCCTCTGCAACGGCTTGGGCCGGACGGAGAGGTCTTTCGCCTGATGGAACTCGCCGTCGTAGTCGAAGCGGTCCTCCGTCCAAGCCTTCTGGATGATCTCCACGGACTCGCGGAACATCTCGCGGCTGCGCGTCTTATCGACACCGTAGCCAGCGAACTCGTGCGGCTGGTAACCACGACCGACCCCGAGGTCGACCCGGCCGCCGGACAGCAGGTCGAGGATGGCGTAGTCTTCCGCGACACGGATCGGGTGGTTGAGCGGCAGGACGACCACGCCGGTACCCAGCCGGATGCGCTGCGTGCGGGCGGCCAGCGCCGCCAGCGTCACCGCCGGCGAGGCGCAGTAGCCGTACTCGCTGAAGTGGTGCTCCGCCGGCCAGACGGAGTCGAAGCCGAACTCCTCCGCCCGGACCATGATGTCGAACTGCTCATCGACGATCTGCTTCTCCGCCCGTCCCTTGGGGTTCTCGAACAGGTGCAACTGCCCGAACTTCATGGCCGCTCTCCCTCCTACTGGTTTCCACGTGCTTGATGCGAACCAAGACTGCTAGGACAGCCGCGCGATGGCGCGGTCGACGGAACGCGGCCTGAAGATATTGAAGGCCGCGAGCGGACAGGAGACCGCTCCGGGCTCGACCGCCAGCACAACTCGCGTTCCTCCCGCCATTCCCCTCACGATCAGCTTGCGTCCGCTGCAAGCTACCGCGCAGCCGGAAGGCGATCTGGAGCATCCGCGGTTCCAGGTAGCTCCCTGGCACTGCTCCACGACGTGTATGTCGTCTTCAGCGCAGATGAGCACGTTTACTATAGACAGCTTCTCCTTCTCTGGCAGGCGTCTCGCGCTAGTTCCAAGCCCGAACCGTTGCCCTCCCGGAACGGATTGCTGTGCTAACTCTAATGAGCGCTTAGTAATTTATCGACTGCCGTTTGGCCCCCCGCGATTGGGCCAAACGGACTGGATTGCCTGAGGAGCACAGTCGTGCTGTTTGGATGCGACTCTCTTGGTAAGGAGGAGTGACCGGAGTGGCTGACCCCTTAGGGCGGTGAATGCCTAGTGGACTCACGTACGCCACTTGAGCGCAAGGGGTGGTCCGCCTAGTTGCCGAAGTCCCAGCCTTGGCCGGCGTGATAGCGCTTGAGCACGTTCTTGGCGATGAGGATCTTGTGCACTTCGTCGGGCCCGTCGGCGAGGCGTAGCGTGCGCGCGCCTTCGTACATGGCAGCGAGCGGCAGGTCGCCGGAGACGCCCGCCGCACCCCACACCTGGATCGCGCGGTCGACGACACGGTGATAGGCCGCCGGCACGAAGATCTTGATCGCCGAGATGTCGGTGCGCGGGTCGACCCCGCTCTCCATCATCTCAGCGCAGTGGATCGTCATGAGCCGCGCGGCCTGGATGTCGATGTACGAGTCCGCAATGAAGCCCTGGATGAACTGCTTCGTCTCGAGCAGGCCACCGTGCACTTCGCGGGCCATCGCACGCTCGACCATCAGGTCGAAGGCGCGCCACATCTGCCCAATCGAGTTCATGCAGTGGTAGATGCGGCCGGCGCCGAGCCGGTCCTGCGCCGCCTGGTGGCCGGAGCCGGTCTGGCCGAGCTGGTTCGTGACCGGCACGCGCACGTTGTCGTAGATGATCTCGCAGTGGTCGCTATCGCGGCCCCAGACCTGAATGCTCCGCACGATGGTCACGCCGGGCGTGTCGGCTGGCACGATGACCTGCGTCATCTTGCCGTTGCGGTCCGCTGGTTCGTGAGGGTCTTCGGTTCGGCACATGACAATAAAGAAGTCGGCGCGCTTGCCGTTCGACGTGAACCACTTATGGCCGTCGATGACCCACTCGTCGCCGTCGCGTCGTGCGGTCGTCCGTATTGAGCGCGGGTCGGAGCCAGGTTGGTCAGGCTCTGTCATTGAGAAGCCGGACTCCATCTTGCCCTCGATCAGGGGGACCAGCCACGTGCGCTTCTGCTCCTCGGTCCCGTACTTGAGCAAGATAGTCTGATTTCCCGAGTTGGGAGCAACAACGCCGAACAGTGATGCCGCGCCTATTGCGTAGGCGAGCACCTCGTTCATGTAGGCATGCTCGAGGAAGCTCAGCCCCGCGCCGCCGTACTGCTCAGGTAGGTGCGGCGCCCAGAGCCCTGCCTGTTTCACCTTCGCCTTGATCTCTTCGCGAAGCTGGCGAGCCTCCCCCACCTCGTGTTCCGTCACCCGGCCATCGGTGCGCCAAGCCCACAGCAGGTTCTCATGCGGGAGGATCTCTTTGTTCACGATCTTCGCCGTCAGTAGGCGAATCTCATTGACGCGGTCGGACGCGGCGGGGATGGGCTGAATGTTCATTCGCATCGGGAACCTCGTTTCCGGCCGGGCGGCGACCTGCGGCATCCGCCGTTCCAGTTGGCACCCGGGCATTGCTGCGAATAGTGTAGCGGTTGACCACTAGGATCGCATGTACCGAACGGCCTGAGGCACAGGGCCATCCGGCCGGTGGACCTTAGCAAGCCTTTCGTCACTCGGCGTCTCACAGGCCTCTCCTGCAGCGGCAGCGGAGCGCTCAACGCCAGGAGCCAGCGCGACACCGGATCGACCGTCGCCCCCGCGGGCAGGTTGCCGGTGCGGAGCACCGCGCCCCAGCGCTGCCCCAACGTCGGCGCTACGCTCGCGCCGCTGGTCTTGGCGCCTAGCATCCTTCCGGCAGCTCTACCGTCGCGGCCACGATCTCTTCGCTGGTATGCGAAGAGGCTTGAGCAAGGAGGAAACGGTCTGCGGGCGCGCCAACGTCCCCGGTGTTGTAGGCGATGTGCGAGCAGCCCTGCCCCTCCAGGTCGAGCACCCGCCCGGCCATCATCGCGACGACGGCGTAGCGCATGTTCAGACGGCCCTGCATGAGGGCGGCCACCCCGTGACGCCGCCAGGCCTCGCCGACGGTGATCCCCTTGTTGAAGCCGGTTGGCTGCTCCCAGTTGCGGTCGCTGTGTGACGGGTTGAGCACGATCTGTACGCCCAGACTGTCGTAGTGTTCGACCAGCGACTCATGGAAGCCGTCGTAGCAGATGAGGATGGCGAGCCGGCCCAGCGGCGTATCGATCGGGTGCATCTCCGGCCGCGGGCCGCGTGTGAAGCCGAATTTGTGCTCAAGTGGCGGCGAAAGGTTGCGTTTGGGCACGCGCTGCAGACACAAGCCATTCGGGCCGAAGAAGTACGCGAAGTTGTACACCTTCCTGCCGATCTGGTGGCGGCCTTTGACGGGCTCGTCCTCGATCGGCGGGATGTAGATGGTACCGGCCTGGAGAAAACAGCCGTACTGACGCGCGAGATCAGAGAACGTCTCGCGGTAGATCGCTTCGGCGTCCAAGGCTGTCTCCAGGAAGATCGTGGGAACGCCGACGGTGCGATAGCGCAGGCAGGCGCGAGCGAAGCGGCCGAAGTTTCGCGGGATGCCGCGTACCAGCGCCCCTCTGATCGTCGTGCAGTCTCGGATCTGCTCGTAGACCTCGGGCACGAAGCTCAGCCAGAGGCCCACGGTCTCAGGAAACACGACGATGGTCGGCAGGCCGAAGTCGACGGTCTTTGCCGCCTGCTCCATCGCTCCTGCCATGCGCGAGCGAAACACCTGCGGCGTGGCGTAGTCCTCCAGCGCCGCTCGTAACTGCACTGCAACCAAGTTCCCGCGCACTACTCCGTCATCCCTCGTTCTCGCGCCGCTACCAACGCATCGCAGTGCTCAGCTCCGGCGCGGCGTCGGCGTGTCTGGGGTCGTACCAAGGTTCGCCTAGGAGCAAGACATCAAAGAGGGCACGCCCCTCGACGGCCAACAGTCCATCGTCGGGCACTGTATCGCTTTCTACAGGGACCGTGCCGCCCTGCAACTGTCGCTCCGGCAGGAGAAGGCTCGCCAGCATCGCGAGCGCGGCGATGAGGACACCCAGCAGAAATACCTCATGTAGACCGTCGGCCAACACCGCGCGCATTGCGCTAACCGTACGGCTATAGAGGTCCGGTCCGGCAGGACCGAACGCCGCATTGAACCCCTCGTGCACCTTGGCGAGCGCGGTCGGACTGAGCAAGATACGCGGGTCCTCTAGACGGCGCAGCGAGTCGGTCGGCGCAGTGCTCGTGACGTCCGGGGGTAGCCTGCTGAGAAGGTCGCCTTGGAGGCGCGACGTGACGATGGCGCCGAAGACCGCGATCCCGACCGTGCCACCGATCTGGCGGAAGAACTGGCTGGAAGCCGTCGCGACGCCCAAGAGCCGGTCAGACAGGGCGTTCTGGACGGCCAGGCCCAGCAGCGGCAAGCTCAGGCCCAACCCCAGGCCGACGACGACCATGCCGGTGATGGGGAGCATGAGCGCTGCGTGCTCGTCCAGTGCGGTCATGATCGCCATGCCGCCGGTGAGCACGGCGCCACCTCCGATCACCATCCAGCGATAGCGCCTGGTACGGCTCGCCACATTGCCCGCGACCAAGCTGGCGCCTGTCAACCCCAGCATCATCGGCATGTTGACAAGCCCTGAGTTCGTGGCGGATGCGCCAAGCGTCCCCTGAATGAAGAGGGGCATGTAGCTCAACGCGCCGAAAAGTCCGATGCCGGTGAGGAAGCTCACTAAAGATGCCACGACGAACGTGCGCTCCCGAAACAGCGCGGGCGGAAGAACGGGATCTGCGGCCCGATGCTCGACGAAGGCGAAGGCAAGTGTTCCCGAGACCGCGATCGCGAAGAACGCCGTGATCTGCCACGAGCGCCATCCGAATTGGCCGCCGGCCCAGGAGAGCGCCAGCAGCAGCGGAACCACGGCCCAGAGCAACGCCGCCATCCCCAGCCAATCGATCGGCGCCGGCTCACGCGACACCCGGTTCCAGGGCATCCCCTTCGCCAGCACGGCAAGCGCAATCAAGCCAAAGGGAATGCTCACGTAGAAGACCCAGCGCCAGCCCCAGTTGTCGGTAAGGAACCCACCGATTAGTGGACCGGCGACGCTGGCCAGAGCGAACACACCAGTGAACAGCCCGAAGTATCGGCCGCGCTCCGCTGGTTCGAACAGATCACCGATCGCGGCGAAGGCACTGGCCTGGATGATACCCGCGGCTGCGCCCTGCACAGCTCGAAACGCGATCAGCTGCACCATATTCTGCGACGCACCGCTAATCGCCGTGGCGACCATGAACAACACAATGCCGCCCATCAGGAACGGCTTGCGGCCATACACGTCAGAGAGTTTGCCCGCCAGTGGCATCGCCACCGTCATTGCGAGCATCGAGGAAGTCAGCACCCAGCTATAGAGATTCAGCCCGCCAAGCTCACCGATGATGCGCGGCAGCGCGGTGCCGATCACCGTCTGGCTGAGCGCGGAGACGAAGAGCGCGGCCATCACCGCGGCAATGACCAGCCTCCGGCTCTGTCCCTGCTGCTGCTCGACGCCGTTCATGGATGCGACCGCGTTCATCGCGACGTCCGTCTTGATCGTTCCGCCCATCTCGCGCGCAGCGCCGCTGCGGACGCCGCGGCGGCGAAGGCGGCGGCGAAGCTGAGGGCGGTGGCGCTCAGACCGGGGGCCTCGGCCGGGAAGGGTAGCCGCAGCAGGCCGTGAAACAGCCCCGATAGCGCAGGCGTCCACGCCGGCACGTTGAGCGGGGAGGCCCAGTTGTAGAGCAGGAAGCCCAGCGCCCAGGCCGCGGCGCCACCGGTGACCGGCGGCGCGGCGTAGCCGAACCGCCGGCGCGCGAGTCGAACGCCCAATAGCGCGCCCAGCAGTGGAACGAAGGCCGCGCCGAGGAGGAGCAGCGCGTCGCCGTAAGCGAACGGATCGAGCAGCGCGGCGCCAATCGCGCAGACCACCGCCCCCGCTACGACGGCGGGCAGCGCCGCGTCCGCCTTCGGCGCCCACGCGCGCGCGGTGGAGGCGAGACCGTACAGGCTGACGAAGGCGCCGTCCAGCTCGAGCACAATGACCAGCAGGATCGCGAGCGCGCCCAGCGGCGTCGAAAGCAGGAAGCCTGTGAGGTCGCTCCCGTCCACCATCGGGATGAACAGCACACCGATCAGGACGAACCAGGCGGTCATCGACGCCAGGCCAGCGAAGGCAGCCCTGCCGGCGCGGCGGCCGCTGCCGAGACGCCCGAGGTCGGTGGCGACCGGCAACCAGATGAGCGCCGCGGCAGCGACGAGATCGATCGCTTGGGTCACGCTCGGCCAGCTAGTCGCCGATTCTCGTTTGAGCATGGCGGGGATGCCATAGTTGGACCACGCCGAGTAGGCCAAGCCAACACCGATGACCAACGTAAGCGCTGCGCTGGGGACGAGCCAGCGCCGCACGGCGGTCGCGGGGTTCAGCGCCGCGAGCAAGACGAGGAGCCCGAAGACCGCGGCCCAGAGCGCGCGGCCTCCGCCGACGCCCTGCCGCTCCGCAA
>JBGQHA010000010.1:0-16318 GCA_041497735.1 Dehalococcoidia bacterium
AGTGCTCGAGAACCTGGAGTCGCGCTACCCGGGCTTCAAGAGGCAGATCAGCGACGCCAGCGGCGGGCTGCATCGCTTCGTCAACATTTATCTGAACGATGAAGACGTCCGCTACCTGAGCTCACTCGATACGCCGCTCAAGGACGGCGATGTCGTCTCCATCCTGCCCGCGCTCGCGGGAGGCTAGAGTGCAGCATGGCGTGGCCGGGCAATCGTTCCAGCATGGTTGTGCATTCGACCAACTGCCATGTCCGACCGTTGGGCCGCAACGTCGAGATGATCCGGGACCGAAGCGAAGCGGCGCGTCGGGGCTATCGGCCTTGCAGGCAATGCCATCCGTTCCGCGCGACCTATACTGCACAGCCCCTATCGATGAAGGTGCATCGGACATACTGCCGGCTGCTTCTGGGTTCCGTGAACTGGAAGTTCTACGAAAGGCTAGAGGACGCCCTGAAGCGCAGGTTCGAGCCTTGTCGCGTGTGCAAGCCAGAGCGATGACCGTTTGCTCCTACCTCATCGTCCGCATCGGAGACATCCGCATCGCCGGGGGAGTGCAGAGGCGCGGAGCCCCTCTGCCGGGGGTTTGGGGGTGTCCCCCAATTTCATATACCTTCCTGGGCGGGCGGGTGGGAAGAAGAACGTTGCGTCTGTGACCATGCTCTACTCCTCCCTCCTCGACGCGATCGGCAACACGCCCCTCGTTGAGCTGACCCGTCTCAGCCCGAAGCCCGGCGTGCGCCTCTTCGCCAAGCTCGAGGGACAGAACCCGACCGGCTCCGTCAAGGACCGCATCGCGAAGTACATGATCGAAGCCGGTGAAGCGTCCGGCGACCTCACGCCCGATCGCACCGTCTTCGAGCCGACGAGCGGCAACACCGGCATCTCCCTCGCGATGGTCTGCAAGATCAAGGGCTACCGGCTCAAGGTCGTCATGCCGGAGAGCGTCAGCGAGGAGCGGGCGCAGCTCCTGCGCGCGTTCGGCGCGGAGATCGTCTACTCCGAGGGCATCAAGGGCACGAACGGCTCGATCGCGCTGGCGCTGCAGATGATCGCCGAGCATCCGGAGTACTACATGCCCTATCAGTACGGCAACGAGGCGAACCCGCGCGCGCACTACGAAACCACCGGCCCCGAGATCCTGCGCGACTTGCCGGACGTCGATGTGTTCGTTGCCGGGCTGGGCACCGGCGGCACGCTCACGGGGACGGGCCACTTTCTCAAGGAGCGCAAGCCCGGCGTGAAGGTCGTCGCCTGCGTGCCTCACCCGGGCGATCTCGTGCAAGGCCTGCGCAGCCTCGATGAGGGGTTCATCCCGCCCGTCCTCGACGAGTCAGTCCTCGATGGCAAGATCGTCGTCGATTCGCGCGCCTCGTTCGCGGCGACGAAGGAGCTCACCCAGATCGAAGGCATCTTCGCGGGCATCTCGGCCGGCGCCGCGCTGCGCACCGCCCAGCGCGTCGCGGAGCGGCTCGATCGCGGCAACATCGTCGTCCTCTTCGCCGACGGCGGTTGGAAGTATCTCTCCACCTCGCTCTGGTCGCGCGACTACGACGAGATGGAATCGGAAGTAGAAGGCAAGGTCTGGTGGTAGCCACAACGTCCGCCGTCAGCCAGCGTTAGCTAACGGCCGTTCACGCGCGAGCGCCCAGTAACCCGCGAACGCCGCCAAGCAGACGAGCAAGCTCACTAACATCGTTCGCCAGGAGTCGCGCACACGCGTGAATACTGCGGTCGAGAGCGCACCCCACGTCGTTTCGTAGTGGACGCTGAACGCCGCCGTGCCTGGTACGGGCGCTCCGTTCAGCTCGGCCGACGCCAGCGCTAGCTGCGACGGTACCGCCGTCATGCGCACAATCGCCGGCCCTGCCGGGGCGATCGTCACCGTGTAGCTGCGTCCTTTCGCGTGCTCGATGCGTGGGAGGGCAATGCGGTTCGCGCCGAGAGCCAGCTCGAGCGCAGGATCCGAAGCGAGCGTGACATCGGCGTCGTCGCGGACTGAGAGGGACGCGCGCCCGCCGGGCGAGTCGACGAAGAACGTGATCGATCGTAGCTCGTCTTTCGGCGAGATGAAGTAGAAGCCAAACTCGTCGCCCGCTTGGAGCGCCTGCGGCTGCGCGGGCTCGGAGTACGGCGCAACGTCGACGCCGGAAGGCAGCTTCAGCGACGCGATCAGCAGGTACGCCGGCAACGCTGCTACCAGCAGGTACGGAGCGAACGATAGGCGTCGTGCTCCCATGTCCTGCGTTCGCCACGCTAGCGCGAGCGCGCCTAGCCACGCGATCGTGCTCGCAGCGAAGAGCAGCGCGTGCGCGGGCTGCGGCCGGCTACTGGTCACGAGCGGCGGGATCAACAACGCGCGCGTGGTCAGCGGCTCGAAGAGGCCGGTTGCGATCGCGGAGCCGTGCTCCAGCGCCGTTAGCAGCGCGAACGCGGTAACCAGCACGTAGGGCAGCGCGTACCAGCGTCGCAGCGGCACGGCGATTGCGAGCGCTGCGATGAAGAGTACGCTTCGTTGCGGGTTCCAGCCGCCAAGTAGGAAGAACAGCGCGTGGAACGCGACGAACGACCAGATCAGCGCTTGCGCCCTGCTGCCCGCGCGTCGCGAGACGGCGATAATCAGCGCAAGATAGCCGGCGTACAGCAGCGCGTTCGCCCACGATGGGAGGTCGGACGTTTTGCCCGCCTGCTGCCCGAAGAGCCCGTAGTCCCAGAAGTATTTCGTCGAGAGGAACGGCGCGACGCAGAGCAGGAACGCTCCGCCGCCGATCAACGCGAACAACAGTTTGTCGCGGTGACTCCGGCCGAGCAGCCATGCGAACGCAGGCACCAAGAAGATCGGTGACAGCTTGACCGCCGCTCCAGCTGCAAGACAGAGCATCGCGAGCGCGGCGGTGCGCAGCGAAGCGTTCGGATGCGCGTCTTCGCCATCGAGCGCGCGCAGGCCGAAGTAGAGCGCCGCAACCGAAGCGAGCGCCGTCCAGCCGTCGTTCTGGCCCATCATCAGCGTGAACAAAATCACCGCTGGGTTGGCCAGCCAGAGCTCGGCGGCGAAGCGGCCGCGCTCCCCGCGCAGCGTCTTCGCGATCACGGCGGCCGCGGCCAGGTAGACCGCGAGGTTCGGTAGCTTGAGGGCCAGGATCGTCGGAAGGGAGCGGAGCGACTCATCGTTGGTGCCGGCCCAACCGCGCCCATCGATCACGTGCAGCTTGTCCAGTGCCCAGAGCCATGCCGCGGTCGGGTAGTAGAAGAGCGGCCCGTACGGCGCCCCAGAGAGCCCGGTCGGGAAGACCGCTGTCGGTTTGTCGGCAACCGCCCGATAGAAGTTGAGCCTGTCGGTGAAGATCAGCGTGCTGTTGAAGTTGCTGATCAGGAAGTCGCCGTGGGACGCCGTCGGGAGAACGAGAGCGATCAGGACGGCCAAGATGAGCAGAAGGAAGGGAAAGCGCCGCACGTCCACCGTGCCATGATAGTCGCGCCCTGACGATGCTGCTATCCGGCCCAAGTTGACTTCCCAGATAGCGTTTTCTACATTGCTTACGGCGGGGTACCTGAAGGCACCAGAGCAAACAAGGAGGTTTCTACCATGTCCTCACGCGATGACGTTCTCGTTTCTACACAGTGGGTGGCCGATCACCTGAGCGACCCCAAGGTCAAGCTCATCGAGGTAGACGTCGATACGACGCAGTACGGCGAAGGCCACGTCCAGGGGGCCGTCGGGTTCAACTGGACCAGCCAGCTCCAGGACCAGGTGCGCCGCGACATCGCCACCAAGGAGCAGATCGAAGCGCTGCTCGGTGGCGCCGGCGTCGGCAACGACGACACGATCGTCCTCTACGGCGACAACAACAACTGGTTCGCCGCGTACGCCTTCTGGCTGCTGAAGATGTACGGCCACAAGGAGCTCGAGCTCATGGACGGCGGTCGCAAGAAGTGGCTCGAAGAGAACCGGCCGACGACGAAGGATATACCTTCGCCGCAGAAGGCAAGCTACAAGGCGAAGGACGCCGACCTCAGCCTGCGCGCCGACCGCGACGAGGTGCTGAAGGCGATCAAGGACAGCAAGCACGCGCTCGTCGACGTGCGCTCGCCCGCGGAGTACAACGGCGAGATCATGGCGCCGCCCGGCCTGCCGGAGACGGCGCAGCGCATGGGCCACATCCCGAGCGCGCAGAACGTGCCGTGGGTGCAGGCGGCGAACGAGGACGGCACCTTCAAGTCGGACGCCGATCTCAAGGCCCTCTACGGCGGTAAGGGCGTCACCGGCGACAAGGACGTCATCGCCTACTGCCGCATCGGCGAGCGCTCGTCGCACACGTGGTTCGCGCTCAAGTACCTGCTCGGCTACAAGAACGTCAAGAACTATGACGGCTCCTGGACCGAGTGGGGCAGCATGGTCGGCATGCCCATCGAGAAGTGACAGTCGCGGAGCGACTGTCATCCTGAGCCCTTCGGCTTCGCTCAGGGCAGGCTCTCCGCTCAGTAGGACGCACGGGGTGGAGGGCGAAGGATCTGACGATGCCATCCCGGACGGCGCTTCGAATCGGCTGATACACTGCTGCCAACATGCCCGACGACGCCGGCCTCTACCTCCGCCTCCTCTACCGGCGCGCCTTCGCGTCGCAGGACGCGCTGCCCGCGCAGCTCGGCTTCGACGCTGCTGTGCTCGATAAGTACCGTGGTGCGGCCGGCTACTCGCTCATCCGCACGGACACCGTCGGGCGGCTGAAGCGCGAAGGTGGCTGGAGCATCGATGTCGGTATCGGCGAAGGAGGGCGCACGATCCACGCCGCGATCGGCGATATCATCCACAAGCTGCCGGATGCCGAGCGCGAGCACTGGGCGCAGCACGCCGTTTCCCTGCCGATGAGTAAGATGTACCTGCAGATGCGCCTGTCGCCCGGCAGCTGTTTCGATGACGGCGAGGTGCGCCCGTGGGAGTGAACTCAGTTTGTCATGCTGAGCGTAGCGAAGCATCTGGTGAGACTAGGGACACGCAGCATATACTCTGCACCAATGTCGATTCAATGAGAACCCCTCGATGAAACTGCCTCGCGCCTTCGCCGACGAGATCATCGCCCACGCTCGCGCGGACGCGCCGAACGAGTGCTGCGGCATCATCGCCGGCAATGGCGGCCATGCCACACAGCTCTATCGCGCGATCAACGCGGCCGCCAGCCCATATCGCTACGAGGTTGATCCCAAGGACCTCTTTCGCATCACGAAAGAGATCGATGCGCACGACTGGGAGGTCACGGGGATCTACCACTCGCACGTCGCCACGGCGGCGCGCCCGTCGCAGACCGATGTCAGGCTTGCCTATTATCCTGAAGCCTACTATCTTTTGGTCTCACTGGGCGATCCGGAAAAGCCGGAGGTGAGCCCCGAGAACCCTGACCTGTGCGCCTACCGCATCGTCGATGGGCAGGTAACCGAAGAGCCCATCGAGTACGTCTAGCGGCTCGAAAGGAGCGTCATCATGCGAGATCCCGAAGCGGTCGAGCGGTTGAAGACGGCCATGGACCGCAACGTCAAAGCGATCGGGCTAAGGCCCTCGATGGGCCAGGGGACGGCCGTAACCAAAGTACGCGTCCGCGACGCCTGCACCATCGATATCGAGGACGGCGGCTGGAAGCTGATCGCGGACGAGAGCGTGAAGGACGGCGGAAACGGCGAGGGGCCGGACCCGGGCGTGTACGGCCGCGCCGCCCTCGGCGCCTGCCTCGCCATGGGCTATGCGATGTGGTCGGCGAAGATGGGCGTGGCGATCGACGGCATAGAGGTCGACGTGGCGGCCGGCTACGACGCGCGTGGCATGTTCGGCGTGGACGACAACGTCCCGCCCGGCTGGCCCGGCGTGCGCTGCACCGTGCGCATCGAGAGCTCCGCGCCGGAGCCGGACATCCAGCGCGTCGTCGAGTACGCCGATGCGCACAGCCCCTTGCTGTACGACTTCTCGCAGCCGCTCTCGGTCACGCGCGAGCTGCATATCACCGCGCCGGCGACTTAGGCATGGATGCCAAGCTCCAGCGCCGGGTGCAGCGTTACGGCTGGGATAGGGCCGCCGCCTACTACGAAGAGTTCTGGCACAAGCAGCTCGCCCCCGCGCAGGTGCGCCTGCTGGAGCTCGCCGCGCTCCGGCCCGGCGAGCGTGTTCTCGATATTGCCTGCGGTAGCGGCCTTGTCACCTTCCCGGCCGCCGAGGCTGTTGGCCCCACCGGCGAGGTCGTCGCTACCGACATCTCCGAGGAGATGGTCAAGCTGATCGGTCGTCTCGCCGCCGAGCGAGGTGTCACGAACGTTTCTTTCGAACGCATGGACGCCGAGGAGCTCGGCGCGCTGGCGGACGCCTCGTTCGACGCCGTGCTCACTGCGCTCGGGCTGATGTACGTGCCCGATGTCGTGCGCGCGCTGCAGGAGCAGCACCGGGTGCTGAAGCCGGGCGGCCGCGCAGTCGCCGCCGTCTGGGGCCAGCGCGACCGCTGCGGCTGGGCCGAGATCTTCCCGATCGTGGAGTCGCACATCCAGTCCGATGTTTGCCCGATGTTCTTCCAGATGGGGACGAAGGACGCGCTGGCGCAGACCTTTTCGATGGCGGGCTTCGCCGATGTCACCCACGATCGGCTCGCCTCGGTACTTCGCTACGAGTCGGACGAAGAGGCGATCGGCGCCGCGTATCTCGGCGGCCCGGTCGCGCTCGCGTACTCGCGCATGGACGAACCGACGCGCGCAGCGGCGGAACGCGAGTATCTCGAGTCGATTGCGCCCTACCGCGACGGCACAGCCTACAACGTGCCGGGCGAGTTCGTCGTCACGATCGGCTGGAAGCGCTAGGTCTGCGAGAGGCCCCAGCGATCGCGCACGTACGCCTCGACGGTGCCGAAGACGAGTCGGTCCACTGCCAGCCCGATCGCAATGATCACCAGCATCACCGCCACCACCATGTTCATGTCGTTGAAGTCTCGCCCGACGCTCAGCAGGTGGCCGAGGCCGATCGTGACGAAGATGAGCTCGGCCGCCATCAGCGACCGCCACGCGAATGACCAGCCGAGCTTCAGCCCCTGCACCAGCGACGGCAACATGCCCGGCAAGATCACGTATCGGTAGAGCTGCAGCCGTCGTGCGCCGAACGTTTGCGCGGCGCGCTTTTGCAGCACCGGGATGTTGCGCACGCCGTCGCGGGCGGAGATCGAGATCGCGAAGATCGATCCCATCACGACGACGAAGAGGATCGCTCGCTCGCTCAGGTGGAACCAGACGATCGCCAGCGGCTGCCAGGTGATGCTCGGCAGCGACTGCAAGCCGAGCACGAGGCTGCCCACCGTCTCGTCGACCCAGCGCCAGGCCCCCGTCGCGATGCCGATGACCATGCCGATGCCGAACGCGATCGAGTAGCCAATGGCAAGGCGCTGCAGGCTGCTCTTCAGCGCGTGCGGGATGAGCCCGTTGTCGATGTCGGTCTTTAGGGAATCGAGCACGTCACGCGGCCCCGGCACGAGGTATCGCGGCCAGATCTCCATGCGCACGACAAGCTGCCACAGTCCGATCAGCGCTGCGTAGAACAGCGCCATGCGGGCGATCCTAAATAACATAGCTGTCCTCGGGAGCAGGGCTCGCGTAGATGTCGTGCTCCAGCTCCTTCCGCACTTCCGCCGCCACGTCAACCACGGCGTGGTTGTCCGGGCTGCGCGGCCGCGGCAGCGTCACATCGATCTCGCGCTTGAGCTTTCCGGGCGCCGGCGTCATCACGAAGACGCGATCAGCCAGGATCGCCGCCTCGCGCACGTTGTGCGTGACGAACAGGATGGTTGTCTGCGTGCGCGACCAGATCTCCTGGAGCTCCGCCTGCAGCACGTCTCGCGTCTGCGCGTCGAGCGCCGCGAACGGCTCGTCCATCAGCAGCATGCGCGGCTCCACCGCCAGCGCCCGCGCGAGCTGGACGCGCTGCTTCATGCCTCCCGACAGCTCGTGTACGAATGCTCTCTCGAAGCGACTCAAGTTCACCAGCTCGATGAAGCGCTGCGCGCGCGCGTGGCGCTCCTTGCCAGAAACGCCCGCCAGCTTCAGCCCGAACTCTACGTTCGCGCGCACGTTCAGCCACGGAAACAGCGCGGGCTCCTGGAAGAGGACGACCCGCTCCGGGCCGGCCCGCCGCACCGGCTTGCCCGCGAACAGCACGTCGCCTTCATCGGGCTGGTCGAGTCCCGCCACGATGTTCAGCAGGGTCGACTTGCCGCAGCCCGACGGCCCGACGATGCAGACAAACTCCCGCTCGCGCACGTCCAGCGATACGCGGTCGAGCGCCGTCGTGTTGTGGCGCCTCGTCGTGAAGCGCTTCTTTACCCCGCGCACCGAGAGGACCGGCCGTCCGTCCGTCGGCTCGTCCTCGGCCCGGACGCCGCGCGAGCGAATGCTGAGCATTACTGCGCGCTCACGGCCGGCCGGGCCTTCTCTTGCAAGACGTTGTTCAATGCAGTCAGGTCGTAAATGCTGCTCAGGTCCGGCAGCGTGTCGAAGAAACCCAGCCCATAGGCGTCGTCAGCAGCCTTGCGCAGCTCTGATGCTAGCGGTTCGTACGTGAACTTGAGATTGGCCCATGCTCCGTCCATGACTGCCTGCGCGAGCGGCTTGGAGCTGTTGATGTTCGCGATCACGGTGTTCGTGACGGTCTTCGCGCCGGCCGGGTTCTGCTCGATCCACTGGATCGTCTCGACGTGCGCCTTCATGAAGTTCTGGACGATGTCAGGGTGGTCGTTCAGGAACGATGTGCGCACGATCACGACGGCCGTCAGGAAGTCGCCGTTTGGCGGCCACAACCTTCGCTCATTGAGATAGACCTGACCGCCCGCCTCCTGCACCAGGCGCGTCGCGTACGGTTCCGGCACCCAGGCGCCATCGATCTGGCCCTGCTTGAACAGCGTGATGGTGTCTGAATTACTCGTGGGGATCACGTTGACGTCACCGCCGCCCTCCTTCGGCGCTGACAACCCGTTCGCCTTCAGGTACGCGCGCAGCGCGACGTCTTGCGTGTTTCCGAGCTGCGGCGTCGTGATCTTCTTCCCTTTCAAGGTCTGCGCGTCGCCGATGGTGATGCCGGAGCCCGGCCGGACCACGAACAGCGCACCCCCATTCGTCGCCCCGGCGATGATGCGAAGCGCGCCGTTCGACTTGATGTACCCGTTGACGGCGGGACCAGAGCCGGTGTAGCCGATGTCGATATCGCCCGCCAGGAGCGCCGTGATCTCGTCCGGGCCTGCGTTGAACGACTTCGTGTCGAGCGTGACGTTTGGCCCCAGGTCCTGGGCGAACGTGCCGCGGAAGACGCCAACCAGCCCGGGCGCGTGCGTGATATTCGGGAAGTAGGCGAGGTGCAGCGTCACCTTCTTCCCGCTGCTCGCCGTCGACGCCGTCTTAGTCGAGTCTTTTCCTGAGCTCGAGCTGCACGCCACGCCGACGACGAGAACGGCGATGGCGAGCGCTGCAACGATGATCCGTTTCACGCGCGTATCGGGCGTGCTCTGGTTCATCAGATCATGTACCTCCCGCCGGAAGCGCCGGCGACGGCTCGTTGGCGCTCTGCGAGCTCTGCGAACGTCGTCTCGTCAAGCACGCCTGCAATCGCGTTGCGCACATCGAGCCAGAGCCCGCGTAGCACGCAGCCCTGTTCGCTCGGACAGCGATACGCCGGACAGGGCACGTGGGCCGTCTGGCTGGCGCACGGGCTCGGAGCGAGCGGCCCGTCCATCGCGCGGATCACCTCGCCAACGCTGAGCCGCTCCGGCCGCCGCGACAGGATATACCCGCCGTGGACGCCGCGCTCGCTGCGCACGATCTGGGCCGACCGCAGCCGGAGCATGATCTGCTCCAGATACTTCATGGAGATGCCCGTTCGCGCCGCGAGGTCGTGCACAGAGACCGGGTAGGGGCCCTCCACCGTAGAGAGCTCCATGATGATCCGGGTGGCGTAGTCGCCCCGAGAAGTCAGCTTCATTACTAATACCCTATCGAGATAGTCGGGATTCTAGCAGGGAGCCTGAAGGTATGTCAAGCCCCCTTAGGGCTAACGGCCGGCTAGGCCAGATTCCCTCGCTATACTGCCCACCGCCATGCCCTCGATTCCACCCATGACGATCGGCCCGCACTCGTTCGCGTGGGGGGAGCGCACATACCTCATGGGCGTGATCAACGTCTCGCCCGACTCCTTCGCCGGCGACGGCCTGGCCGACGCCGAGGCTGCGCTCACCCAGGCCCGCCGCTTCGTCGAGGAGGGAGCGGACATCCTGGACGTCGGCGGCCAGTCGACGCGTCCCTCCACCGTTCGCGCCCACGAGTCGGGTTTCGAAGAGATCGAGCCGGCCGAGGAGATCCGACGCGTCGTGCCTGTGATCGAGCGCCTCGTGCGCGAGCTGGACGTGCCCGTGAGCATCGATACGTACAAGGCGCCCGTCGCGCGCGCGGCGCTGGCAGCGGGCGCGCATCTGCTGAACGACATCTGGGGCTTCCGGCCCGGCGGTAAAGCGCTAACCCACGGAGAGGCCTCGCTCGCCAACCTCGCTTTCGAGTTCAACGTGCCCGCCGTCGTGATGCACAACCAGCGCGGCCTGCCATCCCGCGATGTCATCGGCGACATCCACGCCGGCCTCGAGGCGAGTATCACGATCGCCGAGGACGCCGGCCTGCCGCGCGAGCGGCTGATCGTCGACCCGGGGTTCGGCTTCGGCTGGCAGGCGGAACAGAACCTCGAGATCGTGCGCCGCCTCGGCGAGCTGCGCGTGCTGGGTCGGCCGATCCTGATCGGCACGTCGCGCAAGTCGACCATCGGCAAGGTGCTCGGTGGCGCGCCTGTCGAAGAGCGCCTCTTCGGCACTGCTGCGACGATCGCGCTCGCGATCGCCAACGGCGCCGACATCGTCCGCGTCCACGACGTCGCGGCGATGCGCGACGTCGCCCGCGTCGCGGACGCCGTCGCGCGCGGATGGAACAGCGGCGGTACACCAGCCTAGGCAGCTATGCCCCAGCATTCACGCTGGGTACACTACCGTCCCGTGAGCGATCTACCTACCATCTACCTCGCCCTCGGCGCGAACCTGGGCGACCGTGAGCGCAACCTCTCCGTCGCGCTGCGCCGGCTCGAACCGCTCGTGCGCATCGAAGACGTCTCCTCGCTGTACGAAACGGACCCGGTGCCGCCGGGTCAGCCCCCGTATCTGAACGCGACCTGTCGAGCGGTCACCGGCCTCCAGCCCCGCGCGCTGCTGCGCCACCTGCGAGAGGTGGAGCGCGAGATCGGCCGTCGTGGTGGCGAGCGTTGGGGCCCGCGCCCGATCGATATCGATCTGCTGCTCTACGGCGAGCTGGTTCTCGACGAAGACGGCGTGCAGGTGCCGCATCCCGAAATGGCGCAGCGTCCCTTCGTGCTTGTTCCACTTGCGGAGATCGCACAGGACGTGCGTCACCCTGCGCTCGGTCGGACGATCGACGAGCTCGCGAAGGATGCGGGTGACTCGGGCGTAAGACTAGCCGCGGGGCGCGGCTGGGAGCGCCGCTGGCCGCCGGCCTGAGGCGGACCTAGGCGAACGACTCCTCTGGTTCGACGTAGACCTCTTCTTCCATGTCGAGGTCCGAGAGGCCGGGCTTCATCGTGCTCATCGTGTAGCCGACCCAGAAGAGCACGCCGCACAGCGCCGACATCGCTGCCATCACCGGCAGGGCGATCGCGAGATAGCTGCGCCGCGTGACGCCGATGAGAAAGGTCAGCATCTGCACCCCGGCCAGCACCATCAGGATCGTGCCGAGCTGTCGTTGCTTTTCCATGGTGCTCCTCGGATCAGCCGGCCGGCGCTTCCGCGGCCTTGCGCAGGTCGGGCGGCAGAAGGTTCGGGATGCCGTCGTCGATCGGATAGCGTTCGTTGCACGCCGCGCAGTACAGCGAGCCGCGCACGACTTCGTCGGCGTCCTCTTGGTCGATCGTGAGCTGCAGCTCGCCCTTGCACATCGGGCAGGCGAGGATGTCCATCATGTCTTTTCGCATAGCGATTCCTTTCCGGGTGAGCGGGGGCGTCTTCACCATTGTAGGCCCGCCTTCCGCAGGCGGTCAACGAGGCGCTTCGCCATTAGACGCCCGCCTCAGACCGTACCTATAATGAGGCGCCACGGGAGGCCGAGCGACCCGCCACATGAGTGACCGGAGCGAGCGCCGCGAAATCGATCTGCAACGGCGGGTCTGCGTGATCACGCCGGACGTCGTCGATATCCGGCCCGCCAAGAGCGCCGCCTTCGTGCCGATGATCGGCTTCCTGCTCGGAGTCGGCTGCTTCCTTGGTGTGCTCTTCTTGATCAATACCATCCCGTTCCCCCTCATCCTGCTGCTCATGGGCGCCGCGATCCTGCTCGTGCCCTTCTCCGGGATGGGCTTCGTCTATTCCATCTACGGCGCCAACGTCGTCGTCGACCGGCGAAAGCGCACCGCCGTCTGGCAGCAGGGCCTCTTCGGTATGGGCGTGGGCACGGAGGAGCTCGTGCCCTTCGAGAAGATCGAACGCCTCGAAGTGGAAAAGATCGGCGGAGCGCCGCGCCGTGGCCCCGGCCAGGACTTCCTCCAGTTCGAGGTCCGCGTGCTCAAGGTGAGCGGGCGGACGCTCGAGCTCGGCCAGGTGACGGTGCCGCCGTATCTCGCGCAGGACGGCCTCGACCGCGCGCGCGCCGTCGGCCAAGCCATCGCAGCGCTTACGGACAAGCCGCTCGAGCTGATCGGCGTCGAAGAGCCGCGCCGGCAGCGCTACCGCAAGCGCGACGCGGCGTCATCAACCGTCTGATCGATGACCGTCGCGCCGGAGCCCGCCGCGAACCGCCGCGTTACATTCGTCGTGCCCGCCTACGACGAAGAGCGCCGGCTCGGCAGCTCCCTCCAGCGGTTGATCGAGTTCTGCGCGGGCCAGCCGTACGAAAGCGAGCTGATCATCGTCGATGACGGCAGCAGCGATCGCACGCCGGCGATCGCGCGCGAGGCGGCCGGTGGCCTGCCCGCGAACGTTTCGGTCCGGCTCTTGCAGCACGAGCGCAATCGCGGCAAGGGCGCCGCGGTGCGCACCGGCGCGCTCGTCGCCACGGGCGACGACGTCTTCTATCTCGACGCCGACCTCGCGACGCCGCCCGAGGAGATCCCGAAGCTGCTCGACGCGCTGCGCCAGGGCTGCGATCTCGCCATCGGCGTGCGCATCCAGCCCGGCGGCTACGATATGCGCGCGTCCGAGCCACCCTGGCGTCGCTACGGCGGGCGTGTCTTCACCGTCGTCCGCCGGCGGCTGCTCCTCTGGGATGTGCACGACACCCAGTGCGGTTTCAAGGCCTTCCGGAAGGAGGCGGCCGAGATGCTCTTCCCGCGCCAGCAGCTCGATGGCTGGGCCTTCGATGCGGAGCTGCTCTTTCTCGCCGACCGCCTTGGCCTCAAGATCTGCCAGATCCCCGTCGAGTGGCACCACGTCGAGGGCTCGCGCTTCCGCATCACGATCTCGTCCGCCATCCATGAGCTGCGCGACCTCGTCCGCATCCGCTGGCTCCACCGCGGGCTGAGACGCGCTTCGGCGCAATAGAGGCCGCAGGGCTGAACTATGCAACTCTATGAGTATTGACAGCCTGCGGGCGTGGGGCCTACACTGGTGCCGCCTGAGTGGTTGGACCTCGCGGCTAGGAGAAGATCATGGCCAATAGCCGGGCTGGCCAATTCCTGAAGCTCATCGTGCTGGCGGCGGCGGCCTCGTTCATTGCCTTCGCGTTGTGGCACGCAACGACTCCCGCGCCTGTCCAGGGTACTGCGAATCCGCTACCCCCGCTGATTGCGTGTCCGAACCTGGACGCCAGTTCGGACAACAAGGTCACCGTAGCCGATATCCTGTCTGTGGTCTCGCACTACGGCAAGAGCTACGGCCAGAGCGGCTATGAGTACCTCTGGGATTCGGTCACGCCGTACAACAGCACAAGCCCTGCCGGGACGGGATCGATCACCGTTGCGGACATCCTGTACGTTGTGGCCCGCTACAACAGCACCTGTCCGCTGCTCGACACGCAGATCGCGACGGCGACACGCGCGATCGCGGACCCGACCTTCTCGAGTATCCTTTGCGATCCGGCCCACGCGAACGCCAAGAACTGCGGTGGCGACCCGCAGTTCCTCACGGAGAACGCGAGCTTCCTGGCGAGCAGGAGCTACTATCAGGACGGGATGGACGCGCCGGGTCAAGGTGTATCCTATCTCAACATGACCCTTGGACAGAATAACTTTAGTACGTTCAACCCCGCCCGCCCTGAAGGTCTCTTGTACAACGATGGTAGGCTGGTCGCGCAGTTCTACGTCGTCGACGGCTCCGTCCCCGGCTGGAAGGCTTCACCTAGCGCCGGCTGGCTCGGGTACTTGTGGAACTGGCTGCCGAATGCCAACTTGATCCCGGACAGTCCGGCTCCCAACGGGCGCTTCGCGGACTGCTTTCCTGACGATGGCGGGCTGGGTCCCTATGCCTGTTCGGATACTCTCGTCGCGCACATCTCCTCCAGTTGCGGAGGCAACTTCCATGAAGCTGGCGACGTCGTGAATGTGAATGTACCCGAATCCAAGGTTCTAAAGGAGTGTCTGTTGGTTCGTGACGGCGCTGGAAAGTTGGTTGATGTCGTGTACGCGGAGACGACCGCAGTTAAGGGTGGGACCGTCGCCTCTCAATGCATCGATTGTGTGCCCGGTTCCGAGCCGGCGGCTTGGTACGAGACGTCCAAGTTCATGTATCGAGAGCAGAAGTGGCCGCCCGATTGGCTCAGGTGCACCCCTGGGTTCGGGATCTTTCCGCAAGTCTGTGGACCGCAAGTCGTAACAGCAGGGCTCTATCTCAACTGCTGGTGGAAGTACCTGGTATCAGACAACGTTTATAACGGGGTAGTTGTGCCGGACTACTGCGTAAACTGGATCGCAACAACTTACCCCTGGCGGTTGAACACTCTCTACGACATTCAAACTCGCTGGATCACGCCTGGCTTCCGACAGGACGTTACCGACAACGCATTGTTCGAATACGCTCCAGTCGGGGAGCTCGGAACCCTGCAACAGATCATGTTCAGGGTCGAGATTGTGTATGGGCCGTGGGGTCAGTCCTACGGTGGGACCAACTGAGACATGCTACGACAGACGTTGGGTCGTTGGTGGTTCTGGGTGCTGCTCGCCGTGCTGGTCTGGGGCATTTACGTCGTCACTGCCAGTCCGCAGTGTTCAGACGTCGACCGCGGTGATGCCAGCGGTCAAACCGACGTCTCCAAGCAGGAGATCGCGGCGGCCCTTACTTCCTTCATGGAGGCGTTTAACAACAACGATGCAGCAACGCTACCGGGACTCTTTTCCAACGACTGTCCGGCTGAACAGGTGAGGCAGCTTCAGGGCCTGTCGCAATTGGTCCACCAGGGCATGCTGGGCGGTCGGTATCAACTCACGGTGAACACGGATTCCTTTGTAGTCGAGACTAAAGGCGATCAAGCCACCGTCCCCATCGATCAGCCGGACGGCGCGCTCTCAGCAACGGCGACCGTCAGCGACCAACCGATTGCAACCATGACGCTCGAAGGTGGAACGGGTCCCGTCGAGAACCCACTGGACCCCTTCAAGGCGCCGATCGAGTTCGTGCGAGAAGATGGAACCTGGAAGGTTGGTAACTGCGGCGGCCTCTTTCCGCGCGGAGCGGACGAAGACCACGGTATCGCGGTCCCCTAGCCTTGGTCTTAGGGCGGCAGCGGCTCGTTCACCGGTGTCAGCTTCTAGGCTGTCCCGCTCCGCCCAATTGCCCCGGCTTCCTGCTCTTGCTAGACTGAAAGCACCTGATGCCGAATACGCCGACCGAGAGGGGGAGCTTCCCGATCAGCCGGCATCAGCCTAATCGGACCGCACGCCTAGGGGCCGGAGGTACGTGTGAGCCCGAGTCTTCATGAGTCCTGCGGCGTCTTCGGGGTCTACGCCCCGAACGAAGATGTCGCAAGGATTACCTTCTACGGCCTGTACGCCCTACAACACCGCGGCCAGGAGAGCGCCGGCATCGCCTCGGCGAACGAACGGCGTCTCTACCTGCGCACCGGCATGGGCCTCGTCTCCCAGGTCTTCGACGAAGAAGACCTGAGTTACCTGCCCGGCCACATGGCCATCGGCCATACGCGCTACTCCACCACCGGCTCCAGCCTCGCCGCGAACGCCCAGCCGATCATCATCGAGGGGCCGCTGGGCCAGTTCGCGCTCGGCCACAACGGCAACATCGTGAACGCGGACGTGTTGCGCTCCGACCTCGAAGAGCAA
>JBGQHA010000011.1:0-16258 GCA_041497735.1 Dehalococcoidia bacterium
AGAGGCGCTCTGGAATACTTATCCGGCATGCTGAGGCGCAGTCTTCTCCAGCGCTGGTATCGAATGCTGGGCGCGGGCCCGCTGATCATGCTGCTCGCCCTCACCCCGAGCCTCCTGTCAATCGATCACTTTGGCGCGTACTTCGGATGGATACAAGATTCCAATGACAGTCCAGCGGACCACATCGGCCACTGCCACTTGAATGTCGCCAGCTGCTCCGATCAACCGCTCCCGCCCAATCCTGGCGCCGCGCCTGCCGTCGTGAACGTCGTCGAGCCGGAGCTGACGTTACTTGCGCTGGAAGACTATCAGCAGCGCCTCGCCGGCCAGGTTGTGATCCCGCCGACTGAGCCTCCCCGGGCGGCTGGAACCCCTATCGCACGGGAATCGTAATATCAAGGGAGGACACGAAGTGAAGAGAAGCATACTCGTCGTGCTCGCGGGCGCGTTGCTGCTGGCCGTCGGCCTGGGCGCCGCCTGCAGCAGCAGCGACAAGACCGCGCGCAACGGCGTGAACGCTCTGCGAACGCAGGTCGCGCGGAGTAACACGGCTACACAGAACTCGGACATCGCGGCGGCGCTCACGGCGCTAGCCGCGGCGAACATCCATGAGTTCGCCACGTCTGTGGACGACGGGACGCTCCCCGCGGGAGAGTCCGGTCCTATCCAGCGGGCGCTGGCCGCCGTCGCGGCGGTGCAGTGGCCGTCAGCTATCAAGAGCGACGCGGATGACATGCAGACCAAGCTCACCGCGTTGCTCAACGTGCTTGGCACGGACGACATCAACCAGATCAGAGGGCCGGTGGACGACGCGCA
Source organism: Dehalococcoidia bacterium (assembly GCA_041497735.1). GTDB lineage: Bacteria > Chloroflexota > Dehalococcoidia > DSTF01 > RBG-16-68-14 > JBBDXS01. The sequence goes on from JBGQHA010000011.1 coordinate 817, forward strand.
CGAAGCGAACGACACGTTCCCGGACACCTTGTATGGCTACCTCGCCGGGCAGTTGGGTCTGCCGACGCCTGAAACGAGTAGCGAGGGATCGACGCCGCAGGCGACGCCGTAGTGTGAGTGCTGCCGGCCCCCGCCTAGGCGGGGGCCGGCAGACCAACGTTGTAGGAGGCATCCCATGAGGCGGACGCACATCTACGCGATAGCGGTGCTGGCGTTCATGGTCAGCGTCGCGTTGCTGATCCCCGCCGGACGGGCGTTCGCCCATGCGGCCTACGACCATTCGACGCCGGCGAAAGACGAGGTCGTCCCGACGGGGCCGGCGCAGGTCGACGCGTACTTCAAACAGAAGATCTTCAGACAGACTGGCGCCTTCTACCTGCGCGTCTATGCCGATGACAACACGACGCAGGTGAGCCAGGGCGATGGCGCGCTCGATGACGTCGATCGGCACCACATGTCCGCGGCGCTGCCCGCAGGTCTTCCCAACGGGCGCTACATCGTTCACTGGGCTACCCAGTCCGATGAAGATGGTGAATCCGACAGCGGTATGTACTGCTTCTACATCGGTGTACAGCCGGCGGCTGCGCAGCAGGCCCAGTGCGCCTCCTTCGCGCCGACGCCGGTGCCGACTCGTGGGGGCACAGCGCAGGCCACGGGCGCCGCGACGAGATCGCCGGCGGCGACGCCCGTCAGCACCCCGGCGGGCAAGAGCGATAGCGGAGGAGGCAGCAACACAGGCGTGATCGTCGGCATTGTCGTCGGCGCGATCGTGGCCGTGATCGTCGTGGGAGGAGCAGGACTCTGGTGGCGGAGCAGGCAGGCCTAGCGGCATGCGCCTGCGCGCCGCCTGGTCGTTCGTTGCGCTGACCGCCGCCGCGCTGGCGGTCGTCTTCGCGCTGACCTGGCCGCACGCGGCGAGCGCGCACGCCATCCTGCAGCGTTCGCTGCCGGCACAGAACGAGAAGATTAAGCCGGACGCGCTCCCGAAGCTCGTCGAGACGTACTACAGCGAGGCGATCGAACGTTCGCTGACCACGCTCACCGTCTTCGATAGCACCGGCAAGGAGGTACAGCAGCGGCCGGTCATCTTCTCGGACAGCGATCCAACCTACGCCGCCATCGCGCTGCCGCCCACGCTGGATCCCGGGATCTATACCGTCGCGTTCGCAAATGTCTCCAAGGTGGACGGCCATACGTGGACGGGCTCGTTCTCGTTCATCGTTCTCAATCAAGACGGTAGCGTGCCAAGCGGTACCGGCTATCAACCGAAGCTCGCGGGCACACAGGGCTTCCTGCCCGAAGCGGGCGATAGCACACTGCGCTGGTTCGAGCTGCTCGCGTCGGTGACGCTGACGGGTGCGCTCATCTTCTACCTCCTAATCGCGCGCCCCGCGACGGGCTTCCTGCAGCCGAAGGAGATCGAGGAGGTCGATAGCAGCGCGCTCACACTCGCCGCCGATTTGGTCCTGATCGCGGCGCCGGTGCTCGCGCTGTCGGCGCTTGGGCAAGTGCTGTTGCTCGCCGATCGGCTCGGCGGGCCGGGCAAGCTCGATGACATCCTGTTCAACACACGCAGCGGCGAGCTGTGGCTCTCGCGCATGGGGCTCTCGCTTGCCATCATGCTGCTCTTTCTTCCGGCCGCGTTCACCAAGAGCTATCGGGCGGGCGGCCGAGGCCACCTGGTGGCCGCCGTGGGCCTGATCGGCAGCCTGGGGCTCCTGATGACCTACTCGCTCGGTAGCCACGGCGCTGCGGACGGTGGCGCGTTCTGGGGGGTCTCAGCAGACTTCGTCCACTTCGTCGCGACGGCGGCGTGGCTGGGTGCCCTGCTGCAACTGCCACTGCTGTTCTGGTGGACCCGCGGGCGGCTCGACAACTCGAAGCGGCTGCTGTATCTCGCCAACGCGTTCGATCGCTACTCGTGGCTCGCGGTGATCAGCGTGGCGCTGCTGATCGGCACGGGTGTGTTCAACGGCTTCGTTCAGCTGCCGAACCGGCCCGCCCTTTGGAACACGACGTACGGCCGCGTGCTGCTCGTGAAGCTCGGGCTCATCTTGCCGCTGCTCGGCGTCGCTGGCCTGAACGCCGTCTTCTTCAAGCCGCGGCTCGTGACCGCGATCGACGCTGTGCATGACGACGACGCGAACGCCAAAGACCGCGAGCGCCTGGACCGAAGCCTGGGATGGCTGCAGACGTGGCTGCCGCGCACGGCGGCGCTCGAGTTCTTGTTGGGCGCGGCGGTGCTCGCGAGCGTGGCGATCCTCACGCAATCGACGACGGCCCTCGGCGAGCTGGCGCAGGCCGCGGGCAAGCCCTCGGGCCAGTACGAGGTGACCGGGCCGGCCGCAGATCTGAACATCGATCTGTTGATCCAGCCGTTCGGTCTCGGCGAGAGCACGTTTACGGTAACGCTCGCGCAGCAGAGCGGCGGCTCGGTCGGCAAGATCTTGAACGTCCGCATGAGGGCGTTCTACGACGACCCGAATGCGCCCGTTACGGCCGGCGTGAGCGGCACCGACCAGGAGATGACATCGACGAACGATCCGGCTGTCTGGACTGCCCAGTCGGCGCTGCTCACCCGGCCGGGCGACTGGCGCATCCAGGTGCGCGTGCAGCGGGCAGGCGCAGACGACGTTAACTCGCAGCCGCTGAGCGTGCTCGGCGTGGGCGGTATCCTGGCGCAGAAGAACAAGCCAAAGGGCTTGTTCGATCTGCCGTTCACGTTCGTCGACTGGAACGTGGTGGCGGGTGGCGCGATGATCGCGCTCGGCATCGGGGCGTTCCTGATCTGGCGCAACCGGCCGCCGGCCTGGGCGGGATCGACCGCGCTCTCCGTCGCGGCAGCGAGCATCGTCGCGCTCTTCGCGGGTACGACGTTGCTGTTCGGCATCCACTCGCATTCCAAGATACCCATCCCGATCGATGACCCGGCGGCGATCGCGCGCGGCCAGGCGCTCTTCGAGGTGAACTGCGTCACCTGTCATGGCGTGGATGGGCGAGGAACCGGCCCGGCTGCTACGGCGCTGCCCATCAAGCCGGCCGATCTCACGATGCACGTGCCGTACCACAACGACACGAACCTCTATCTCTGGATCACGGAGGGGCTCCCGCTCGACTCGTCGGTGAAGCGCATGCCCGCCTTCAAGAAGCTGCTCTCGGATAAGGAGCGGGCCGACATCGTCGTCTACCTGCGCCACGCGTTCGGCTCCGGAGAGTTCACGCCGGTGCTGCCAACTCCGCAGGCGACGCCGCCCGCGGGCTAAACATTGCGATAGACAACTTGCGACCTATCGCGTGGTGTCTACTCCTCTCGATAGTGCAACGTTGCACGGCGGCTGTTTGAGTATCGCCACTCCGTAAGCGGCGCGCGTCCCTCTGATCGGGCGATCGTTGTGCTGCGCTCGGTGTTGTGCTGCAAGCCAATCGGGCGATGCGCTCATCGCCTGCATCCGCCGTTGCGCTGACAATGGAGAGAGAAGGAGGGATGATATGTCCAACGAAGTTAATGGCAACGCTGAGCGCGCCCGCGTGATCGTCGTGGAGGGCTCGGAGCTGGTGCGGCGTGGCATCTGCGATGTGCTGCTGCGCTACGGCGAGCCGCTCGAGATCGCGGCGGAGGTTGTTGACGCTGGTGCGCTCAGCGAGGCGTGCCAGGTTGCGACGCCCGACGTCATCGTGATGAGCCTGTCGAACGACGGCGAGCTGCGAGCGCTGCGACAAGCGCTGGAAAGCCGGCCGGCGACGCGGGCGATCGTGCTCCTCGATCACGTCGCCGCGGGCGATGTGATCGAGGTGGTGCACGCCGGGGCGAGCGCGGTCCTGCTGCGCGACGTCTCTTCGGGAACGTTGCTGGACGCCCTCCGCGACGTGCTCGCCGGTGGCTGCGCGATCGACGCCCAGCTTGCCCGCTGCCTGTTCGACCGGCTTGCGACGAACGGCGGAAACGGCTCTGTGGACCTCGAATCGGCGGTCGCCCAAGCGCTGAGCCGCCGCGAGCGGGAAGTGCTGCGCGTGCTGGCGCAGGGCTATCGGAACAAGGAGATCAGCGCGCAGCTCGGCGTCAGCGTCGGGACGGTGAAGACGCATCTGCGGCACATCTTCCGCAAGCTGCACGTCGCGGACCGCACGGCGGCTGTGCTGGTGGCGCTGCAGGGAAGGGCGGCGAAGGCGGCGTGAGGTTAGGCGGCAGCTTTGACGCGTGGCGGGACGCTCAGCGCTGCGTTGGTGCGGGCGGCCTGGATGAGACCGCCGGCCTGCGTGCCGTCGACGCCGTAGGTGGCGCCTCCGCTGCGCACATCGATGTGGCCGGGCTCTTCGACGAGGTCCGGGAGCGCCGTCGAGACGGTCTTCTGGAGACGGGCCTGCAGGAGGTGACGCCTCTCCCGATCGACGCGGATCGCCAGCACTGCGAGCTCGCTGCCGCTGAGCATGCCGACGAGGTCGGACGTGTGGGTGACGCTGTTGATGAGCTCGGCGACTTTCTGCAGCGCGGAGTTCGAAAGCGGAGGCTTGGTCTTGCGCTTCGTCTGGGGAAGCAGCGAGTGAAACTGCAGCACCATGATCGAGAACGGCTCAGGCGAATTGGCGCCGCGATCGCACTCGAGATTGAGCCGGTCGTAAAAGTACGCGCGGTTGTGCAGGCCGGTGGCTTCATCGTAGACCGTCGCCCAGGCCGAGAGCACCTGCCGGTTTCGACGCGCAAGCTCCTGCAACGACAGCACGAGCAGCCCGATGATGGACGTGCCGGCGAGGAGATAGACCGTGAATGCCAGCTGCGGCGTGTAGTCGGCCGTGCTGAGCCCGGTGGGTGACCAGGGGGCGAGCCACAACACCACGATGATGCTCATGAAGATGAACGCGCCGAGGGCGAGCCGGCTCAGGCGCATCCAGAGGAAATATCTACGGTGAACGGCCCTGCCGCGCTTCACGCGCTCCGGCGTCATCGTTTCCTGCTCATCGAACGGGTTGTCGGTTGGACGAGCGGTCGCCGGGTCTTTGCCGTTCGGGCTGGAGGCGTCAGCTTCGCTCATGCTCATATGAGTAAGGTCGGCACTCCCATGCCAAAGCTGCATCCGTCCAAAGGGGGGCCTACTCCTCGTATCGGCGGCGGCGCTTCGAGTCTGAATCCGGCTTCCTTCCCCCGTTCAGCAGCCCGTGGAAGTCGTGCTTGGCTTCCAGAATGTCCGCCCAGAGGTCGCCCGTTTCAGCCAGACGGGCAGGGGCGGTCAGGATGGTAAAGTCGCTCGGGTAGACGCCTTCGAGCTCGTCCCAGCGCAGCGCCATCGAGACCGCCGCCTCGGGCATCACTCTGGGGGAGTAGATCGAAGCCAGCGTCTTGCCGCGGACGTTCTGGTTGTGGTCGAAGAAGACTCTGCCCGCCCGCTTCTCGGTCGACCAGTCCATCGTGATCTCGCGCGGGTGCTGCTGCATGAGGTGCCGGCCGATCGTCTCGCAGGCGGCGCGCGTCGCATCGTAGTCGAGCTCGCGCAGGATCGGCGCGTACACGTGCAGGCCGGTCTTGCCCGTGGTCTTCACAAACGATGACAGTGACAGCGAATCGAGCACGTCCTTCAGCCACAGCGCGACCTCGCGCGTCTTGGCGAAGGCCTTGCGATTGAGCTCCGGCTCGGCCCCTTTCGCCTCCTTGCCGGAGTAGATGTAGGGATCGATGTCGAAGACGATGAAGTCGGGGTAGTTGAGCAGCGACTGATCGATCTGCTCCTCGGAGCCGGTGAACGTCATGGAGAGATGATGACCGTCGGGCTCCGGATCGACGCGCGAGTACCACGTGTGCAGCTCCAGGTCGCCGATCTGCCCGAGCCAGAGCAGCGTCGGCAGGTTGTTGCAGATAAGGTACTCCTGATCGCCCTCGTTGTGCGAAGAGTAGAGCCGCACCGTGTCGACGAACGCCGGCAGCGGCGCGTCCCAGTGCTTCTGGTAGAAGTGCTGGCCGGTGATGCCGTTCGGGTAGCGTGTGAGCGTGAGCGGGCGGTCGCGCAGGTGCGGCAAGATGTACGGCGAGACCTGCGCGTAGTAGCGCAGCAGATCGCGCTTGGTGAGTCCGCGCCGGCGGCCCAGCTTGGGCCAGAACTCCTTGTTGAGATTCGCTAGCGAGATCCTGTACCCCTCGACTTCTAAGATCAGCTTGTCCTTCGTGTTGTCGAGCTGCTCGAGCACCTCCTCGAGCGCGGGCGCGGGGTCTGGGTTCGCGCCGCCGTTCTGCGCGGGCGGCTCCACCGCCTCGATGTGCCGGACTTCGCTTGCCGGCTTGTCCTCCCGCAAGCGGAGAAACACCGGCGCGCGCAGATTGCCCTCGCGCGTACGCTGGGCGTACTTCACCTCCACGACGAGCTCTGGGCGCACCCAGGTGACGCCGGACTTGATCGGCACCTCGTTGGCGAACGGCGAGCGCTTGACCGCCGCCTTGTCCAGGCGCTCTTTCAGCTCGGCCAGCAGGCGGTCGTTGAACCCGCTGCCGACGTTGCTCACGTAGTAGAGCTTGCCGTCGCGATGCTCGCCCAGGAGCAGCGCGCCGAACGTGTCGCGCCGGCTGCCCTCGCCCTGGGAGTAGCCGCCCACGATGAACTCGTCGCTTTGCGTCGCCTTGATCTTGAGCCAGTTGCGTGAGCGAACGCCGGGCTCGTACACGCTATCGCGCTTCTTCGCGACGACGCCCTCGAGCCCGTGCGCGACGGCCGCGCGATAGGCAAGCTCGCCTTCCTCGTCGAAGTGATCGAGGAACAGCACGTTGTCCGCCGGCGCAAGCACGCGCGCGAGCAGCTCCTTGCGCTGCTCCAACGGCGCCGCGCGCAGCTCGTAACCGTCGCAGTGGAGCAGATCGAAGACGTAGTAGAGCACCGGCACCTCGCTCTCTGCCCGGCGGATGTCGGGCTCGCGGCTGAGGTTGAGGCGCTGCTGCAGCAGCTCGAACGAAGGGACGCCGTGCTCATCGAGCGCGACGATCTCGCCGTCGAGCGCGAGCCCCGCAGCGGGCTGCGCTGCGAGCGCCGCCGCGAGCACCGGGTACTGCTTCGTTGCGTCCAGGCCCCGGCGCGAGACGAGCTTGACGTCGCCGTCGCGGATGATGGCGATCGCGCGGACGCCGTCCAGCTTTGGCTCGAAGAACCAGCGCGGGTCGGAGAAGGGCCGCTCGGTGAGCGTCGCGAGCATCGGCAGGAGCGTGTTCGGCAGAGCCGCGCGTCGCGCGCCCGCGAGATCGTCCGGCCCCAGCACGAGCGGCTTCGCCTGCGCGCGATCGGGTAGGCGGCCGTTCTTGATGTCCTCGATCGTGAGGCCGGAGATCACGGAGCGATCGTCTTTGAGGATGTCGCGCTCCGCCGACGCCTGCGCGTCCTTATGCTTGATCAGCAGCCACTCCTTTTCGGTGCGCTGCATCTTCACCAGCGTCCAGGAGCCCTTCAGTTTGCGGCCGCGCATCGTGATCGAAATCTTCCCTTCCTCGATACCGCGGCGCATCTGGCGCTCCGCCTCCGCGCGATCGTCGAAGGGCAGGCCGTCTTCGTCCGGCGCGTAGGTGCCGTTGTCCCAGACGATCACCTGGCCCGCGCCGTACTGGCCCTTCGGGATCACGCCCTCGAACGGGCCGTAGTCGATCGGGTGGTCTTCGACCATCGTCGCGAGGCGTTTGTCATTCACGTCGAGCGATGGGCCTTTGGGCACGGCCCACGACTTCAGGACGCCATCGACCTCGAGGCGGAAGTCGTAGTGAAGGCGGGTCGCGTCGTGCTTCTGGATGACGAATGTGAGCGGGCCTTCGCCGCGCACACGCTTCGGTGCGGGCTCCGGCGTGATCGCGAAGTCGCGCTTCTCGTCGTACTTCGAAAGCGATCCGCGCGCGCTGACGCCCTTCGCGGGCGAGCGCTTCGTCGTGCGCGGCATGGCCCGCGCTCGCTAGCCGGTGGCCGCTTTGCGGCGACGCGGTGGCGCTGCGCTGCTGGGTGACGCTGCGCGCTTCGAGGCGGGGGCGGCCTTGCGTCCCGTCTTCGCCGCGTCGACGCTTGCCTTCAGCGCCGACATGAGATCGACGACCTTGCCTCTCGGCGGCGCCGGCGCCTCGACGATCTCAGCGCCCTCCAGCTTGGCGTTGATTAGCTCCATCAGCGCCTCGCGGTAGTTGTCCTTGTATTCTTCCGGCTTGAAGTCTTCCTCCATCAGCTCGATCAGCGAGAAGGCCATCTGCAGCTCCTTCTCGGAGATCTTCACGCCCGGCGCCTCGCTGCCTTTCTGCACGCGCACCTCGTCCGGGTAGTAGAGCGTCTCGACCATGAGCGTGCCGTCGTACGGGCGCAGCGCGCAGAGGCGCTCCTTGTTGCGAATGGCGATCTTTGCGACCGCCGTGAGCCCCTTCTTCTGCAGCGCGCGCATGAGGAGCGCGTACGGCTTCAGCCCGGTCTCCTCCGGCTCGACGAAGTAGCTCTTCTCGTAGTACACGGGATCGATCTCGTCGGCTTTGACGAAGCCTGAGAGCTCGATCGTGTGCTTGCTGGGCAGCGGCAGCTTCTCGAAGTCCTCGTCGCTGAGCACGATGTACTGCTCCTTCGAGTACTGGAAGCCGCGATCGATTTCGTCATACGGCACTTCCTGTTCGTCGACGGGGCACCAGCGGAGCTGCTTCAGCCGGCTGCCGCACTTCTTGTGCAGCAGGTTGAACGAAATGTCCTTGCTGTCGGTGGCCGTGTAGAGCTTCACGGGAATGCTCACCATCCCGAAGCTCACGACACCGTTCCAGATCGACCGCGCCATACCTCAGTGCCTCCTTCTTCGACCGGAAGCCCCGGTGCATGCCCCCACCATCATCTTACCGAGGCGACTGCGGCATCCTGCCCCATCGAAGGGGACGGAATACAGACATAACACAGATTCTTTATTGGATCAACGTTATGATCGGTTGGGACCTAGGAAGCTGGAGCCGCCACGCACTCCTCTGGCGGGACATCCGGCCGCGGCGCGACGAAGATGGGGAAGCGCAGCAGGCCATCGCGGCCGCACTGGCTGTAGCGGACGTGGCAGGCCAGCTCCGGCCGGCACCAGTAGAAGAGCCGTTCGACCGTTGGCGCTTCGGAGAAGGGGCTGCAATCGATGTGGAGCGGCGTCAGCATCCCGAGGAGTTGGCGCATCTCGCGGTCGTTGCAGCCGACGCTCACCTCGCCGAGGAACTGCAGCCGTTCGCCTCGATACGCGCCCAGCAGCAGCGACGTGACGAGGTCCTTCCGTCGCAGACCGCCGCCGAACGTGTAGCCGCCGATCACGAAGTCGTCGCTTTGTGTGGCGCGCACCTCCACCCATGCGTCCGACCGCTGGCCGGGCAGATACGGGCTGAACTTCTCTTTCGCGATGACGCCTTCGAGCTTGTGGTCCGCCACCGCCTCGAAGAAGGCGATGCCGCTTTCGGTGACGAAGTCGGCGGCCTGGATCAGCTCCGTGGGCTGCAGCCGCTCGTGCAGCAGGTTGCGCCGCTCGAACAGCGGCCGTTCGAGCAGCGACCGGCCGTCGATCTCCAGCAGGTCGAACGCCTGGTACAGCACCGGCGCCGCCCGTTTCGATGGCGCTGCGGGCGCTTCCGGCTGCAGCAAGCGTGGCCGGAACAGCGCAACGTCCGGTAGGTCGTTCCCCCACGCGATGATCTCGCCGTCGACGACGGCGCGGCGCGCCGCCATGCGGCCGGACAGCTTCGATAGCTCCGGGTAGAGCGGCGTCAGGTCGCGCAGGTTGCGTCCGTGCAGCCGTACGCTGCCGTCCTCGATGATGGCGATGGCGCGCACGCCGCCCCACTTCACCTCGAAGATGTGGTCGGGCGAGTCGAACGGCTCGTCGCGCACAACGGGGAGCATGGGGCGGAGCGCATCGGCGTCGGGAGCCTGCGCGGGCGGAAGGCGTCCTGCCTTGCGGAGCGGACGTGCGGTCATCCTTGTCCTGAGCGTAGTGCGAGAACGGGTGTGCGGTCAAGCCGCCCCGCGTTATGGCGAGCTGGCGAGCGCGACCGGCGTCGGCCACTTCGCTAACGGTAGCGGCACATCGTGCACCTCGCCGAGCTGGCTGATGTCGTAGTTCGTGTCCGTTGCGAAATTAGCGCCAAACCCTTGTCGGTCTTTGGGTACGAGGACCCAAAAGTTGCTGCCGACGTGATACTCCTGCGTTGCTAAGGCCGCGGCCCGGCCGTGAAATGATCCGCGCGCGACGACTGCCCAGACCGGCCAGTCCTCCGGGGCATCTATTCCCTCGACGGTTGCTCCAGGATCGCCCAGCAGATGCGATTTTGCTGGTCCAATGACTTGCCGTAGTTTAGACTTTGTCGTTTGCACGTATTCGACCGACCGAAAATCGCTGTCCGTTGTGCAGTAGGGCGGACAGGCAGAGTACTCTTCGCGCGCGAAACCTACGGCCTCCTGCGCGTTACTTGCCGTCGAATTGCTGACCGACTTCCAGCCGAACAGCGGTGTCGGTGTGACCGTAACGCCTGGCTCCAATGTCGGCGTTCCCATCTGAGCTGATGAGCTCCCCTTTGGCGAAGAGCCGCCGCAAGCAGTCGCCAGCGCGATCGCGCAGATCGAAGTCGCCAGGAGCAGCAACAGAACGTATCGTGTGTTCACCGCCAGCCCTCCGGCGTGAGTGAAGCGCTCGCGTGGTGCGGCGTCAAGGGTGCCCTCACCCCCGGGCCCCTCTCCCTCAGGGAGAGGGGTGACCCTGAGCTTGTCGAAGGGTCGGGTGAGGGAGCGGAGCGATGTCCCGCGGGTTGAAACCTGCGGCTTCTTGCTTTCGATAGCGCCGTCGTAGGGGCGGCCCTCGGGCCGCCCGCCAACGTAAGGCGCAGCCACCCGCCTCGCGCGTTCGCGGACGGGTGCCGCCTCGCCCTTGGCCCTCTCCTGCCGCAGGACTATCCTTGCCGGATAACCCTTCCAGGGAAGGGCGCGCACCTTAACACCAGTAGCGGTCGTCAGCGGAAGAACTCGCCGCAAACAATCAAGAAAAATCGCTCACCGTAGATTCAGATCGAGGCATTTATTTTCATTTCTTCTCAAACAATCAAGATCGTCCCCTTGCCGAGAGGAGTCAGAGGTGAGGGAGCTACTTGCTCAGCAGCTTCTGCAGCTTGGCGGCGTTCACGACGCTCTGGTCCTCCGCCTTTGTGTTGAACGTGACGTAGACCTCGTCCGCGTCGTTGGCGAGCGCGCGGATGCGCGGCACCCACTCCGAGAGCTCCTTGTCGGTGTAGAGCCAGTTGAGCTTCTCTTCCGTCTTCGCCGTCTTGTCCTCCCAGCGCTCGGCGTTGCGGCCGCGGAAGCGCACCGCCGCGACGGGCGCGGTGATGCCGACGACGGGCGGGAAGCTCGTCTCCAGCCCCTGCGGCTCGTCGGCGCAGACGAAGCCGCAGTCGAGCTCGCGCAGCAGGTCGAACGTCCGCTTGCGCGATTCGTCGTCGGCGACCCAGAGCGCGTTGCGGAACTCGACGATGACGCGGTCGTCGCGCACGTGCTGGCGCGCGCGGCGGATGTACTCGCGGTTCGCCTCGGAGGGCACGAACCACGGCGGGAAGTCGATCAGCACCGCGCCGAGCTTCTCCTGATCGCGCATCGGTTGCAGGGCGCGCAGGAAGATGCGCCACAGCTCGTCCGTGACCTCGGGCGGCACGTCCTTCTCGTAGAGCCGCGATTTCTTCTGCAGCGCCTCGGGCAGCTCTTCGCGGAAGCTCTTCGGGATCGAGGAGAGCTGCGTCGGGTGCTGGGTGAACAGCGCGAAGGCCTTGACGTTGAATCGAAAGCCGTCGGGTACCGCGCCGGACCACGTCTCGATGTTCTTGCGCGAGGGTAGGGCGTAGTAGGTGCTATCGACTTCTGCGAGATCGAACCGTTCCGCGTAGTAGGCGAGGCGCGACGGCGTGTCCTTCAGCTCGTCGGGGTAGAACTTGCCGGACTCGATGAGCGAGCGCTCCGCCCAGGATGACGTGCCGATGTAGATCCGGCCTGGCATGGCTACGGCATACGCGACGTTGCTGCCGTTGTCAACCAGCGCGCTACCATAGGGAAACGGCTATGACTGGCGAGCACCGCGTCGTGATCATCGGGGGCGGCTTCGGCGGATTGAATGCCGCGCGAACGCTCCGACGCGCGCCTGTCCAGGTCACGCTGCTCGACCGGCGCAACTTCCATCTCTTCCAGCCGCTACTCTATCAGGTTGCGACGGGCGGCCTCTCCCCGGCGAACATCGCGGCGCCCCTGCGCGGCATTCTCAGCCGCCAGCGCAACGTGAGCGTGCTCCTCGCTGAGGCGGTCGATATCGATGCCGGCAGGCGCGCCGTCGTGCTCAGCGACGGCGAGGTGCTATACGACACGCTGATCGTCGCGACCGGCGCCAGCCATCACTACTTCGGCCACGATGAGTGGGCGCCGCTCGCGCCCGGCCTGAAGACGATCGAGGACGCTACAGAGATCCGCCGGCGGCTCCTGCTCGCGTTCGAGGCGGCCGAGCGGGAGCCAGACGCTGCCACGCGCCGCGCCTGGCTCACCTTCGTCATCGTCGGCGGCGGGCCGACGGGCGTCGAGCTCGCGGGCGCGCTCGGCGAGATCGCCAACGACACGCTGAAGCACGACTTCCGCTCGATCAACCCCGCCGAGGCCCAGATTCTCCTGCTCGAAGCCACGGACCGTGTGCTGCCCACGTATCCGCCTGACCTCTCGGCGAAGGCGGAGCGAGCGCTGGAGCGACTCGGCGTCGCCGCCCGCACGGGCACGGCTGTGACGCGCATCGAGCCGCATGCCGTGACGGTCCGCCGCGATGGCCAAGAGGAGACGATCCCCGCGCGCACAGTGCTCTGGGCGGCCGGTGTGCAGGCATCGCCACTGGGACGCAGGCTGACGGAAGCGACTGGAGTGGAGACAGACCGCGCGGGCCGCCTCGTCGTCGAACCGGACCTGACGCTGCCCGGCCATCCGGAGGTCTTCGTCATCGGCGACCTCGCGCTCTGCCACGACGAGCGCGGCCAGCCGCTACCGGCCATCGCGCCCGTCGCGATCCAGCAGGGACGGTACGCCGGGCGCGCCATCGATGCGCGGCTGCGCGGCCAGTCCGTCAAGCCGTTCCGCTATCACCACCGGGGTAACATGGCGACGATCGGCCGCGCAGCCGCCGTCGCCGATCTGGGGCGGGTGCGCATCTCCGGCTATCTCGGCTGGCTGGTCTGGCTGTTCGTGCACCTGATGAACCTGGTCGGCTACCAGAACCGGCTGCTGGTGTTCTTGCAGTGGGCGTTGAACTACGTAACGCGCAACCGCGCGGCGCGGTTGATCACCGGCGCGAGTCCGTTTCCGCTGCGTCGTTCTGATTAGCGGCCGCTGAAGTTCGGCGGGCGCTTCTCCATGAAGGCGCGCGCGGCCTCCGCGCTGTCGTCCGTGCGCGAGCTGAGCGACTCGTACGCGAGCGAGGTGTCGAGGATGAGGTTGAGCCGCTCGCGGATCAGCTTGTTCATCGAGGCCTTCGTCCAACGGATCGCCCACGTCGGGCCGTTCGCCAGACGCTCAGCCATCGCGCGAGCGGCCGGCAGCAGCTCGTCTGCGGGCAGGACGTGGTTGATGAGGCCGATGCGCTCCGCCTCCGGCGCGGCGATGAAGTCGCCCGTCATGAGGTACTCCTTCGCGCGGTGCACGCCGACGAGGAGCGGCCAGATCACCGCGCCGCCATCGCCCGCGACGAGGCCGACCTTCACGTGCGTATCGGCGATGCGCGCTTCCTCCGCCGCGAAGATGACATCGCCGAAGAGCGCCAGCGTCGCGCCGAGGCCGATCGCGTCGCCGTTCATCGCGACGATGATCGGCGCCTCGACCTCGAGCAGGTTGAGGATGAGCCGTCGCGGGCCGCGCGCGAACGTCGTCTGCACGCCGGACGCGCTCGATTGCTGTTCGCTGCCGGTGTTGAAGCCGGTGATGTCGCCGCCGGAGCAGAACCCCTTGCCCGCGCCCGTGAGGACGATGGCGTTGATGTCGCCGTCGCGGTTCACCTCGCCGAAGAAGCGCTCCAGCTCTTCGTGCATGACGGCGTTGACCGCGTTGCGGCGTTCGGGGCGGTTGAGCGTGACCGTCGCGACCTTGCCGGCCTTCTCAACGACGATCGTTTGGAGCGAGGCGTAGTCGATCACTGTCCGGCCATCAGCTGTTCCATCATGGAGACGGGCGCCATGCCCGCCATCTTCGGCACGGCGATGACGAGCTCCTCCGCGCTCCAGCCCTTGCCGGGGTTCTCCATCTTCGCCGCGTTGTGCCAGCCTTTGTTGAGGAACACGCGGTCGCCGTAGACCGAGAACACCTGGCCGGAGATCCACTGCGCCGCGGGCGACGCGAGGTACGAGACGAACTCGCCGACGTGGACCGGATCGCGCGCGTCGAAGCCTTCCTTGGGGGCCTCGCGCATCTCCGCGCTCACCTGCTGCGTCATGCGCGTCGCCGCGCTGGGACGGATCGCGTTGCAGGTGACGCCCATCGATTGCGTCTCGACCGCGATCGTGAGCGTGAGCGACGCGATCGCGCCTTTCGCTGCGCTGTAGTTCGCCTGGCCGGGGTTGCCCAGCATCGCCGCCGAGGCGGTGTTGATGATCCGGCCGTAGACGGGCTCGCCGGCCTTGTGCTTCGCGCGCCAGTGGCCGAGGGCGTGTCGCGCGGTGCAGAAGGTGCCCTTGAGGTGGACGCGGATGACATCGTCGAAGTCCTGCTCCGTCATGTTCCAGATGATTTTGTCGCGCAGGATGCCCGCGTTGTTCATGACGATGTGAATGTCGCCGAACGCATCGATCGCCTGCTGTATGGCTCGTTCCGCGCCGGCCCACGTCGAGATGTCGTCGAAGTTCGCGATCGCCTCGCCGCCGGCCGCCGTGATCTCGGACACGACCTGTTCGGCGGGCGATTGGTCGCTGCCGCTGCCGTCGACCGCCGCGCCGACGTCGTTCACGATGACCTTCGCGCCGTGCGCAGCCAATCGCGTCGCCTCAGCGCGGCCGATGCCGCGGCCCGCGCCTGTAACGATGGCGACCTTGCCTTCGAGTAGTGACACATTTACCCCCGCACTAGCTCAGCGGCGAGATTGTAGCAGGGGCCTCGGCGGGCTGCAATCGGATCAGCGCGGGGCGCTCTGGAGCTGGCCGAGATAGGCGCGCCGGATGTCGTCGACGGAGATCACGTCGCTCGCGGCATCCAGGACGACCCGTCCCGTCTGCATCACGTAGACGTGGCTCGTCATCTCGAGCGCAAGGCCGGCGTTCTGCTCGACGAGCAGGATCGCCATGCCGAAGCGCTGCCGGATGCTCGTGATCGCCTCGCCGAGCTGCTCGACGAGCAGCGGTGAGAGCCCGAGCGACGGCTCGTCGAGCAACAGGAGCGACGGCTTCGCCATCAGGCCGCGTCCGATCGCGAGCATCTGCTGCTGGCCGCCGCTCAGC
>JBGQHA010000012.1:0-15787 GCA_041497735.1 Dehalococcoidia bacterium
AAGCGCAGCAGGGTAACGATCGCGTCGCTGCCGTAGCCCTGGTCCCAGTATGCTTTCCCCCCGATGATGATGCCGAGGCCGGCGTTGCGGCTCTCCGCATCGATCTGGTGCAGGTTGATACCGCCGATATGCTCACCATCCTTCGTTTCGATCGCGAGGCGGACAAGCGAGAACGTGATCGGCCCGCTGCCCGCAAGCCAGAACTCATCGCTCGTGGCCAAGGGATAACGCGCCGTGAGGTGCTCGGTCACCTCCGGATCGTTCATCCAGTAGTGCACCATCTGGCTGTCCCCGGGCTCCGGCGCCCGCAGCCTGACCAGCTTCCCTTCGAGCACGATCGCCTCCGCTAATGCAGCAGGCCCGTCGCTTCTGCAACGGGCCTGCGTTCTGCTTACGGTTTGCTTGCTGTTATGGGTGATCCGGAACGCAGGGCCCGCCGCTGGACGGCTGATTGAGCGCGACTGCTCGCCGCGGACACGCCATCAGCGTGCTATCGACAAACGTTCCGCACATCCCGGAAGTCTTCATGTTAGGCGCGATCCTACCACGGCAGGCGTTCGCCAGTCAACTTAGCTGGGAGAATTCCTGAGGCTAGTCTGCTCCGGCTACGGCCGGTTCCTCGGCAAGGGCACCGGTGGGCGCTTGTCGCATCGTGCCGACCGCCTCTCGGTCGTCGACCAGGAGGGCTAAGAGGATGCCCAGCGCCGCGAGGACCGCGGCGGCGAGGAATGCTTCGTGGAAGGCGAGCAGCGCTCCGTGGCGCGTCGCCGGGTCGCCTAGGCGCGCTCCATGGTGGATCAGCCGGTTGCTCAGCACCGTGGCCAGGAGCGCCACCCCAAAGCTCGCGGCGACCTGCCTTCCGGCGTTGTAGATGGCGCTCGCGCGGCCGGTGTCCTGCGGCCGGATCGTGGCGTAGGTGGCGGTCTGGAGCGGCACGAGCATGAACGCGAAGCCCATCCCCCGCCCGAACATGATCGCCCGGATCCACCACTGGCTCGTATCGAGCTGGACGGCCAGGAAGCAAAGCGTGCTCAGCATCGCGCCGAACCCGCCGAACATCAGCATCCGGCGCGGCCCGATTCGGCCGTAGAGGCGTCCTGCGATCTGCGCAGTGATCACCACGCCGAATGCCTGCGGGAACGTCGTGAGGCCGGACTGGAACGGGCTGAGCCCCATCTCGGACTGCAAGAGCAGCGGCAGTAAGAAGAGCGCGCCCATCAGGCCGCCGAACCCGAGGAGCTGGACCATATTCGTCGCGCGAAACAGCTTGTTGCCGAGCAGTCGCACGTCGATCATCGGCTCCTCCGTGCGCAGCTCGACGGCCGCGAACGCGAGCAGCAGCGCGATGCCTCCCAGCCCGAACGAGAGCACGCGCGCGTCGCCGAAGCCGCGCGAGCCCGCCTCGGCCAGCGCGTACAGCAACGATGCGAGACCGGAGGCCGAGAGCACGAAGCCGGAAAGATCGAACCGGCCAGGCTTCGCCTGGACCTCCTCGCGCAGGTACAGCCACGCGACGATCAGCCCAATGATGCCGACGGGGACGTTGATCCAGAAGATCCAGTGCCAAGAGTGAAACTCGACGAGGTAGCCGCCCAGCACCGGCCCCGTGGCTGGTGCCACGACGGTCGGTATCGTGAGCAGTGCGCCCGCCTGCGCGCGCTCGGCGGGCGGGAAGGCGCGAAAGAGCATGGCCGTCCCGACGGGCGTGAGCATGCCGCCGCCGACGCCTTGCAGCGCGCGGAACGCGATGAGCGACTGGATGTTCCACGCCGTGCTGCACAAAAACGAGCTGACCGTAAACATGGCGAGCGCGAAGAGGAATATCTTCTTGGTGCCGAAGCGATCGCCCGCCCAGCCGCTCACTGGGATGAATACGGCCAGGCTGAGCAGGTAGGCCGTGACCACCCACTCGATCGTGGTCGTGTTGACGTTGAAGTCCTTGGACAGCGTCGGCAGCGCGACGTTCGTGATCGTCATGTCGAGCAGGTCCATGAACAGCCCGAAGACGAAGACGATGCCGACGATCCACTTGTATTCCAGACGGCGCATAGCTACGTGCCCATCTTATCGAACGAGCCGCTACATCACGGCCGCCGTCGAACCGCCGTCGACCTGGATCGTCGTTCCCGTGATGTGGCGCGCCTGCGCCGACGCGAGGAAGATCACGAGCGCCGCAACGTCTTCCGGCTCGCCCAGCCTGCCGAGTGGGATCCGGCGCGCCTCCTCCGCGAGAACGTCGTCGAGCGAACGGCCGGAGGCCCCTGCCCTGCCGCCGTAGAGCTCGCGCATGCGGTCGGTCACCGTGAGGCCGGGGCAGACGTTGTTCACCGTGATGCCGTCGGGCCCCAGCTCGCGCGAGAGCGTCTTCGCCAGCCCGACAACCCCCAGGCGGGCCGCGTTCGACAGCACCAGCCCGGGGATCGGCTCCTTCACTGCGACCGACGTGATGTTGATGATACGGCCCGCGCCGGACGCCCGCAGGTGCGGCAGCGCCTCGCGCACCGTGCGCACGACGCTGAGCAGGTTCTGGTCCAATGCCTTCGCCCAAGCAGCGTCGTCGAACGATTCGAACGGGCCGGGCGGCGGGCCGCCGGCGTTGTTCACCACGACATCGAGCCCGCCGAACGCGTCGATGGTTGCGGCGACGAATCGACGGATGTCCTCCGCCAGCGACATGTCGCAGGGCACAGGGAGCACCTCGCCACCTGTCGCCGACCGGATCTCTTCGGCGGCCTGCCCCAGGCGTGACTCGTCTCGCCCGCAGATCGCGACGCGACAGCCTTCGCGGGCGAGACCTTCGGCCACGGCCCGGCCGATGCCGCGACTCGCCCCACCGATGATCGCGGTCTTGCCCTGCAGACCCAGGTCCATCGTTCGCTCCTTCGTCGACGTGTATGATACCTTCGTATGGCCCGGAGCACATCGCAGGAAGCGGAGCACACCTAACCCCAAATGCCTCGTCCATCCCGCAAGTCCAAGCTGTACACCCGCACCGGCGACCGCGGCGAGACGGGCCTTTTCGGCGGCCGGCGGGTGCGCAAGGACAGCCCGCGAGTCGAAGCGTACGGCACGATCGATGAGCTGAACGCGGCGCTCGGCGTCGTCGCGACGAAGCTCCGGCAGCGCAAGCTTGTCGCGACGATCCAGTCGATCCAGAACGAGCTGTTCAACATCGGCGCGGAGCTCGCGAGCGAGCAGCCCGTCCGGCGCGCGAAGCGTGAGGCGGCCGCGTTCGTCCTCGATGGCCGCAAGATCGCGGCGTTAGAGGCGCTGATCGACGAGTACGATGCGCGTGTGCCGCCGCTGCGCACGTTCATCCTCCCCGGCGGCTCCGAGGCGTCGGCGCTCCTCCACCTCGCGCGCACGATCTGCCGGCGGGCCGAGCGCGCCGTGGTGACGCTCGCGGTGAAGGAGCCGGTGAATGAAGCAGTGCTCGCCTACCTGAACCGCCTCTGCGACCTGCTGTTCGCGCTCGCGCGCTACGTGAGCAAGGCTGACGGCAAACGAGAGCTCCTCTGGACGAAAGATGCGTAGTCGCGACGCCACGCGATGATCCCGATCGGCGACAGCGTCAAGTCGCGCACGTTTCCCTACGTCAACGTCACGATCATCGCAGTCAACGTCTTCATCTTCCTGTACGAGCTGACGCTCAGCACGACAGCCGCCATTCCCCGCGCTCTGCCACAGATCGACCGCTTCTTCTACAACTGGGGCGTTGTACCAGCCTGCGTGAGCGACAAGTTCGGCTTTCACGCGAGCCTCGGCAGCACCGCGCTGGACGTTTGCGCCATCAATCATCCGGCCGCCTCTGTGTTCTACTCGATGTTCATCCATGGCGGCTGGCTGCACCTGTTCGGCAACATGATCTTCCTCTGGGTGTTCGGCGACAACGTCGAGGACGCGGTGGGACACGTGCGCTACGCGATCTTCTACCTCGTTGTCGGGCTCGCCGCGACCGCGGCACAAGTGGCGGCGAACCAGAACGCGCTCGTGCCGTCGATCGGCGCAAGCGGCGCGATCGCCGGCGTGTTGGGCGCCTATCTCGTGCTCTATCCGCGCGCAACCGTGACTGCCATTTTGCCCATCTTCCTGCTCTTCCTCTTCCCGTTCCAGGTTCCCGCCGTGCTGCTGATCGGCTTTTGGTTCTTGCTCCAGCTTTTCAACGGTCTCAGCTCGCTCACCAGCAACGTCGCGGGCGCGACGGGCGGCGTGGCCTGGTTCGCGCACATCGGTGGGTTCATCGCCGGCCTCCTGCTGGTGCGGCTCTTCGTCATCGGGCGCTCGGTGCGCCAGCCGCGTCATACCATGGCCTGGCGTGGCCCGCGCGACGCTTCGTAGCGCGGGCGGCCATTCCTTGACCGTACTGCGGGCCTTTGCTACCGTTCGAAACGCGCAACGACAGCGAAGAATAGGAGCGATATGGCCGGCGTACAGCTCGCCGTCGATCAGCGGACCGTCATGGGCAAGCCCCTTCGGGGGCTGCGCCGGAAGGGCATCATCCCGGCCCACCTGTACGGCCATGGTATCGATTCGCTGGCGCTCCAGGCACCGACGGCGACCATCATCAACCTGCTCCGCACGGCCGGCCGCAACGACATCATCGACCTGCAGATCGCAGGCGAAGGCGTAGCGCGGCCCGTCATGCTGCGCGGCGTGCAGCGCGATCCCGTCAGCGACGCGCTGGTCCACATCGATTTCTTCCAGATCTCACTCACCGAACGCCTCCGCGCCGATGTGCCGCTCACGATCAGCGGCGAGGCGCCGGCGGTGCAGGTGTACGGCGGTATCCTGCTACTATCCCTCGACCGCGTCACCGTGGAGGCGTTGCCGGCCGACATCCCCTCGCACTTCGAGGTCGACGTCAGCGGCCTGGCTGAGCTCGACACGGCGATCCATGTCCGCGACCTCGAGATACCCGAGAACGTCGTGCTCGTCTCGGATCCTGATCAGGTGATCGTCAAGGTCGCCACCCCGAAGCTCGCCGCCGAGGAAGAAGTCGCCGCCCCCGCCGTCGAAGGCGAGGAGGCTGCGGCAGCCGCGGAAGGCGCAGCACCCGCTGCGGAAGGCGCCGCGCCGGAAGAAAAGTCCGAGTAGCCTACGTCCCCAGCCGCTTCCCGATAAGCTGCGGCCAGCCGCGCAGCAGCTCATCGCCGGAGAGCGCGCGGCGGCCGGCGCGTTGCGCCCGCACGACGGCGAGGAGCCCGCTGCCGCATCGCACCGCGAAGGCCGCGCCCGCCGGCATCGAAACGCCTTCGGGCGCCGCCACGACCGTCCCTGCGGCCGCAGCGCCCTCGACGTCCAGCGGCCACGCCTCCAGGATGCGCAGCGGCTCGCCATCGACCGTCGTCGTCGCCACCGGCCACGGGCTGTACGCGCGCACGCGCCGCCAGACATCGACCGCCGGCAGCGACCAGTCGATTACGGCGTCGGAGCGCGCAACAGGCGGCGCGTAGCTCGCGAGCGAATCGTCCTGCGGCTTGGCGGCGATCTCGCCCCGCTCCCAGCCCGGCAGCGTATCGATCAGCAGGTCTGCTCCTACCTCCGCCAGCTTCGCCGTCAGCGTGCCGGTCGTATCCTGCGATCCGATCGCGATCGCGCGCTGCGAGACGATCGGGCCGGAGTCGAGAGCCAGCTCCACCTCCATGATCGTGACGCCGGTCTCGTCGTCGCCCGCCAGGATCGCCGCCGTCACCGGCGACGCGCCCCGGTGCTTCGGCAGCAACGACGCGTGTACGTTGACCGTCCCTAATCGCGGAATGTTGAGCAACGGCTGCTTCAGGATCTGGCCGAACGCCGCGATCACGATCGCGTCCGGAGCCAGGGCGCCCAGCGCATCGAGCGGCTCGCGCGCGTTCACGCGCTCCGGCTGCAGCACGGGAACGCCGCTCGCCAGCGCGAGCTCCTTCGCGGGCGGGGGGCGCAGCGCGCGACCGCGGCCGGCCGGTCGGTCCGGCTGGCAAACAACGGCCGCTACCTCGTGCTCGCTCGCGATCAGCCGCCGCAGCGTCGGCAGCGCGAACTCCGGCGAGCCCATGAAGACCATGCGCACGGGCTCGATTCTATCACGCTCGCGAGCTACAGGGGCTGAAGCGTCGCCGTGTCGCCGATGGCGCAGCCGAGCTCGCGCGCCGCGTTGCCGTTCGGCAGGGCGATCTCGATGTAGCCGCTGCTGCCGGCCAGCGCGCACAACGCCGTCGCGCTCGCATACGTCGGTACGGGCCCGGGCACACGATGGCGCCCGATGAGCACGACGAACTCCTGCGCGGGCAGGTCTCCTGCGCGGATGTCCGTGATCACGTTCCCGAAGTGATCGATGTGGACAACCTGGCCTGCAAGCGAGCCGTCGGTCATGCGCCGGGCGCGCAGCGCTGGCAGCGCAACGATGCGATCGAGCCGTTCGCCGAGGTCCTCGATCGGCACGCCGAGGGACAGATGCGCCGCCGCGGGCGCGAAGATGTCGCGGCCATGGAAGGTCGCGCTCACCTGGTCACGCAGGTAGCGCGCATCCGTGATCTCGAACGCACGACAGCGCACGGGCAGCGCGACAGGCGCTGCGCCGGCTTCGGGGCGCGCTTCGTCCGGCAGCGTGGCCGAGAGCACGCCGTTGTCCGGCCCGACGAAGCGCCCGTGCGGCGTCTCGATGGCGACGGCGCGGCGCTCGGTGCCGACGCCCGGATCGACAACGGCGACGTGAATCGCGCCGTCTGGGAAGTGCGGCCAGGCAGCTTGCGTCAGGAATGCCGCTTGCAAGATCTGCTGCGGCCGCACGCCGTGGGTGACGTCGACGATGCTCGCGCGCGGGTTGATGCTGAGCAGGACGCCCTTCATCGCGCCGACGTAGGCGTCACTCAGGCCGAAGTCGGTGGTGAGGGTGATGATCGGCTGGGCGCTCTCAGTCTGCACCCGCCTTCCCTCCATTCTTCACGTGCCACTTGTAGACGTCCGCGAAGCGCGCGCTCGGCGTCGTCAGCAGGCCGGGGCTCAGGCCGAGCACGTCCGATCGCACGACGTACTGGTACGACGGCGTGTAGAGGAGCACCGCCGGCAGCTCGCGGGCGAAGAGCTCCTGGAACTGCCTGTAGTCCGACGCGCGGTCCGCAATCGAGACGATCTGGCGCCCGTTCTCGAGGAGCTGATCGGCGTTCGAGTCCGAGAAGCCTGCCAGATTACGCCCGTTGTTTCCCACCTGTGAGCTGTCCCACAACGGGTACGGATCCGGGTCCGGCCCGGAGTCGACGGCGACAAGCGCGGCCTGGAACTGGCGCGGCAGCAGCACGCCCTCCACAAACTGGCTCGCGCCGGCCGGCTGCACGATCACCTGCAGGCCCAGCTTGCTCCACTGCTCTGCGATCGCTTGGGCGATGCGCTGCTGGACCGGATCGTCGCTTGTGGCGAGCGAGAAGCTCAGCGTAGCGCCGCCTTTCGATCGCGCGCCGCCGTCCAGCTTCCAGCCGGCGGCATCGAGCAGCGCCGCCGCCTGCTTCGGATCGTGCGCGTAGGCGTCCGGCGAGCCAACGTACGCCCAGAGGTCACGCATGATCGGGCTGTCGAGCGGCAGCGCCTGCTCCGCCAGCAGATCCTTGATCAGCGCATCTCGATCGAGCGCGTGCTGCAACGCCTGCCGCACCAGCTGGTCCGAGAACGCCGGAACGAGCTGCTGATTGAGGTAAACAAGGTTGAGCGCCGTGCCGTGGAGCGACCGTCGCGCCCACGAGCCGTCGTTGTCGATCGAGTCGATGTCGTCTCGCGTCAAGCTGGAGCCGAAGAGCGCGCCGTCGATCTGATCGTTGCGAAGCGCGTTGAGCAACGCGGCATCGTCGCGATAGAAGCGAAGCGTCATGGCGTCCAGCCGTGGGCGGCCCTGGTAATACCCGTCGAAGGGCTCCAACACGGCTTCCTCCTGCGAGAGCGAGACGAGGCGAAACGGCCCGCTTCCGACCGGATGCTGGTCGAACGGCACACTGGCCAGGTCAGCGGCGGGAACGTCCGCCAGCAGATGTTTCGGCAGGATGCCGAACGTCGCGCCGCGCGCCAGGAACGGGGAGAACGGCTGCGGCAGGGTGATGACCACGGTGCGCTGATCGGGCGCTCGCACCTGCACCCCTCGAAACAGCTCTGTGAGTATCGGATCGCCTTGGAAGTTCGGATCCTGGATGTAGCTGATCGTGAATGCGATATCGTCCGCCGTGAGCGGCTGCCGGTCCTGCCAGAAGAGTCCGGCGCGGAGCGTGAAGATGTAGGTCAGGCCATCGGGCGTGATCTTGGGAAGATCGGCGAGATCGGGCTGCACGGAGCCGTTCGGCCCTAGCCGGACGAGGCCTGAGAAGATGAGGCTGCTGAGATCGCCGTCGGCTTGGTTGAAGCTCGCGAAGAGCGGGTTCGCCGTCTGCGGCGCGCCGGCGACGCCTTCGATGTAGCTGCCACCCGCGAGGGGCTGCGCTCGCCCCGATCGATGTGAACCCGCGTACGCCAGCGTTGCGACAGCGCAGACGCCAGCAACGAGCGCCAGCAGCAATGGCCAGCGGGAACGGTAGCCGGTTATCACAGCCTGGTAAACCGCACCCAGAGACGGGCGCGCGCACCCTAGCGGATGTAGTGAACGCTCAGGGCCGACATGGCCACAAAGATGACCGCGAGGACGATGGTGAGCTGGAACAGCGTCTTCTCCAACCCGCGCCTCGTCCGGAAGCTCGAACCGCCGCCCCCACCGCCGCCGAAGGCAGAACCGATGTCTGTGCCGCGCGTCTGCAACAGCACAACGACGATCAGCACGATGGAGATCAACATCTGCGCCAGGTTGAGGTAGTTATTGAAGGTCAAAGAAAGTGGCTCCTCGTGATGTTGTTACAGCGCGGCGACTTCCTGCGGCTCGCGCTCCTCGGGAAGCGGTGCCAGCGGGACATCCACCTGACGACGCTGATAGTACAGATTCATGATAGCCCCCGCAAGCTTAACGGAGTCGTGGTGGTAACGGTTCTCCTCACTCACCACATCAGCCTCCAGGACGACCGTGCCGTTGAAGCGCTCGCGGTCCGGGCGGACGGGCTCGGCACGCCACGCAGCGGGCAGCTTGTCGCTAGCGATATTGCTGTTCGCCACCACGTAGTTGAAGAGCTGCCGGTGTACATGCGCCGTCAGCACCCGACAGTGATCGCTCACTGCGAAGGCGTCCGTTTCGCCGTGCTGCGTGGCAACGTTGCAGACGTAGACCTTGATCCCCTTCGACATCTCGATCGCGCGCCGGATGCCATCGACGAGGAGGTTCGGCAGCACGCTCGTGTACAGGCTGCCGGGGCCAATCACGATCATGTCCGCGTCCAGGATGGCGCGGATGGCGTCGGGGTTAGCCTGCGCGTTCTCAGGATGGATGAAGACCTGCTTTATCCGCGAGCCACGCTCCGTGATGTTCGACTCTCCGTGGATCGATTCGTCATCTTCGGTTACGGCGGAGAGGGTCACGTTCGCCAGCGTAGACGGCAGGATCTGACCGCGCACCGCGAGCACGCGACTCGTCTCGCGCACGGCGTCCTCGAAATTGCCCGTGACGGCGCTCATCGCCGCGATGAACAAGTTGCCGAAGCTGTGGCCCTCCAGCCCGGAGCCTTCGTTGAAGCGGTACTGAAAGAGCTTCGTCATCAGCGGCTCGGCGTCCGCGAGCGCAGCGATGCAGTTGCGCAGGTCGCCCGGCGCCGGCAGGCCGAGCTCCTGGCGCAATCTGCCGGAGCTGCCGCCGTCATCCGCTACGGTGACGACAGCCGTCAGATTGCCGGTGTACTGCTTGAGTCCGCGCAGCAGCGTCGACAGACCCGTGCCGCCGCCGATGGCGACGATCTTGGGCCCGCGCCGCAGATAGCGGTGGTTGTAGATGATGTTTACCAGACTCTCGTTGCGTGCGGGCCGCATGAACGCCGAGAGCAGCGATCGGTTGAGCTGCCAGATGGAGAACACGATGAAGGCGGCACTGGCCGCCAGAAAGAGCGCGCCTCGGACGTAGCGGGGCACGAACTGCAGAGTCATGTAGTAGACCCAGGACGGGAACGTGTAGTAGTCGTAGACCTGTCTCAGGAAGTAGCCGAAGCCCAGGCCCATGATGACCACTCCGATGAACATCAGGAGCAGCCACCGCTTGATATGCATTCCGTAGTAGAACCACTTGAGGAAACTGGGATCTACCCGGAGGAATCTCATGGCTCGAATATACCGTCAGCCCTTCACAGGCGCAATCTGAACCGAAAGCCGCCTACTCGATATTGTAGTTGCAGGCTTGACGCCACGTCCACTGGGCTTCGAAGCTCTAGGCGAAGTGTGGCAGGTACGCCGCGTGGCTCGAGAGGATGTCGTCGAGGACGGCCTCAGCCTTCTCGGCGCTGTTCACGACAGGATCGATGAGGAGGGCCTGGAGCGCCAGCTCGCGCGAGCCACTCACCGCGGCGTCGACGACGAGCTTCTGGATCTCGACCTCGTTCTGCACCATCGACGCGACGGGCCCCGGCAGCTCCCCGACCCGGATCCCACGCACCGCCCCGTCCGCCGCCTCGCCCGGCACCTCGACGACCGCATCGCGGCTGACGTTATCGATGTAGCCATCGTTCGGCAGGATGAGCGACGGCCTCCGCTGGCTACGGCCTGCCAGCACGTCGGCCATGATGCCGGCGCACGACAGGCCCGATCGCGCCTCCCGGGAGGGCTGCGCCAGGAGCGGGTCGACGGCTTTCGTGCCGGCCACCCACTGCTCGATGTTCTCGAGGGCGAGCACGCGCCGCTCGGCCGCGCCGGCGTAGTCATAGCCCTCGGTGCCGCAAACCTCGGCGGCCCAGCCGATGTACTCGCCGACGTGGTTGTCTCCGGTCGTCGGGAACATGCCAAAGCGATCGAAGAGGAGCCGGCAGAACGGCCACTGGCCCTCCGGCAGTGCGGCTGTCGCATCCTTGAACGCGGGATACAGGTCTTCGCCGGTCGCAGCATCCGTTAAGCTGGTCATCCAGGTGAAGTGGTTCACGCCCGCTGCGCGCAGATCGATCTCTCTCGGCTGGCGGCCAAGCGCGCTCGCGACAAAGGGCACCGTGCCGGCCACGCCGTGGCATAGCCCGACCGCGCGCACCGACGTAAAGCGCCGGATCGCCAGGCAGACGCGCCCCTCCGGGTTGCTGTAGTTGAGCATCAGCGCGTCCGGGCACAGCCGCTCCATATCGCGCGCAACGTCGACAACGAGCGGCACCGTGCGCAACGCGTGCGACAAGCCGCCCGGGCCGCCGTTCTCACTCAGGACGGAGGGAATATCATTGCGCAGGCAGATCTCGTGATCGAGCATCCAGAGCGCGTCGCGGTTCACTTCCAGCGACGTGACGACGAAGTCAGAACCCGGAAGCACCTCGCGCCGGTCAGTCGTAGGACGGATCGTCGCCTGCCAGGCCGAGGATTCGTTTAGCCGATCCGCCAGGCCCGCCATCAGCGCCAGCCGGTCGGCATCGAGGTCGACCAGCGCCAGCTCGCAGCCGCGCAGCTCCTCCGTCTGGAAGACATCGCGCAGCAGCTCCACACCAAAGATGAAGCTGCCGATGCCAATCGCTGTGATCTTGGTCATGGAGGCCGTCCCTTTACTCTAGGGACGGGCCGATGAAGCCGCAAGGGCACTACGCCGCGCGCTTGTGCTCGACGATCCAGCTGATCAGCCGTTCGCGCTGCTCGTCGATCTCCCTTGCCAGGCCGAAGTTGATGGCCAGCCGCGCGGCGAGCGCCAGCGCCGCGATGAAGACCATCGCGAACATGGGAACGCTGATCGCCGGGTTTTCCTCGCCAGATGCCGCGACGGCGAGGCCAACCAGCACGGCGAACAGCGCGGCGGGCAGCCACCACTCGCCTGCGGTCGCCGTGCTGTCCTCATCAGCCTCCATCGAGAGTGGCCAGCTCGTGCCCAACGCGGCAGCGTAGCCGATCGTGAGGAAGCCGTACGGCCATCCGACGTTCACGATCGATGTCGCGCTGTACGTCTGGTTCACTTCCAAGTACGCAAAGTACAGGTCGGCCGCCACAAGGAGCAGCATGCCGCCGAGCAACGTGCTGAGCACGGCGCCTTCGCGCTGGCCATGATGCCGTTGCATCGCGACGACGAGTGCGTAGATGACCACGAGATCTCCCACAGGATAGGCGGCGCTCACCACCTTCTCCGTCGCGGTGGCGCTGCTCTGCCCATAGATCGGATGCAGGACGAGCAGCCACACGAGCGCGACCAGAGCAAGCACCAGCGCCAGTCCGTCGAGCGCGGGCCGGGCGTTCGCCCAGCTTCGGCGCTGCGAGGTCAGCACGATCAGCCCGATCGCGATGAGCGGCAACATTGCCAGGTAGCCGGCATCGGCAACAGAGGGAAACGGATTTCGCTCCAGGATGACTTCGTAGTAGCCCCAGACGGTGTCGCCTATCGCCCATGCGAGGCAGCCCGCGCCGAGCAGCAGCCACCCGGTCCGCACGTGCTCGGCCGACCTGCGGCTGGCCATCAGCGCCAGCGCCGCCGCGACGTACGGCGGCAGGAAGCCAAGCACGTCGGTCACGGCAAGGAACGGCCGGCCGCCGAGCGGCTTCGTCAGCGTGATCCAGAGCACGACGACAGCGTAAAGGCCGAACGCCGCGGCCAGAGCAAGCTGCGGCTCGGAGAGCGCCTCCGCCCGCTCGATGCTCCTCGTCTTTTGCACGACTGCCGCGGGATGCCTGTCGAGCAAGGCCCGTTTCCTCCCGCCGATAGCTTCGGCAGACCGACGAGCCAGACGTATGGGCCAAGTGGGGTATGCCAGAAGCCGTACGGCCTAGCCGCCGGAAGTCAGCGCTTTGCGGAGGAGCTCCTCGACGAGCTGGGGGTTGGCCCGGCCGCGCGTTTCACGCATCGCCAGGCCGACGAGCGCCTTCAGCGCGGCATCCTTGCCGCCCCGGAAGTCCGCAACGGGCTTCGGATTGCTCGCGATCACCTGGGCGACGATACCGGAGAGCTCATCGGCGGCGGAGATCTGCGTCAGCCCCTGCTCCTCCACGATGGCACGCGGCGCCTTGCCGGTGCGGAACATCTCTTCGAAGACGCTTTTGGCGCCTGTCGTAGTCACCGTGCCTTCCGCGACCAACTGGACGAGTTCATGGAGTCTCGACGGGCCAACGCTTTTTTCAACCAGGTCGGGTCCGTGCTCATTCACCAACCTGGCAAAGTCCCCAATAAGCAAGTTCGTGATGGCTCTAATACGCGTGTGCAGATCGTCCGCGTTCGACGGAATCGACTCGAAGGCACGTTGAGAGTAGGCTGCCAGCCATCGGTTTGCCGTCAGCAGGTTCGCTTCGTACTCGCTCAGCGAGTACTCGCTGACGAAGCGCCGCTGCTTCGCATCCGGCAGCTCCGGCAGCCGCGCGCGCAGCTCCTCGACGTACGAGCGCGCGATCGACAGCGGCGGCAGGTCCGGCTCGGGAAAGTAGCGATAGTCCGCTGCGAACTCCTTACTGCGCTGGCTAACCGTGCGACCCTCTTCTTCGCGCCAGCCGCGCGTTTCCTGCACAACCCGCTCGCCCGCGTCGAGCAGCTTGCGCTGGCGCTCGATCTCATACTCGATGCCCTGCTCCACAGCGCGAAAGCTGTTCAAGTTCTTCAGCTCCACCTTCGTCCCGAACTCCGCCCGCCCTACGGGCCGAATGCTCACGTTCGGCTCACAGCGCATGTTCCCTTCTTCCATATTCGCGTGGCTCACACCCAGGTAGCGCAGCGTCTGCTGCAGCTTCGTGAGGTAGAGGCGCGCCTCGTGGCCGGAGCGCACGTCCGGCTCCGTCACGATCTCCATCAGCGGCACACCGGAGCGGTTCATCTCGACAAGGCTGTAGTCCGCGTGCGCAGGGTGCGCGCTACGCGCCGTGTCCTCCTCGAGGTGCACGCGGGTGATGCCGATGCGCTTGCTGCCGCCTTCCGGCTCGATCTCGAGCCAGCCGCCGACGCAGAGCGGCAGATCGTACTGCGAGATCTGGTAGCCCTTCGGCAGGTCCGGGTACGGGTAGTTCTTGCGGTCGAACTTCGCGCGCTCCGGGATCGAGCAGTTGAGCGCGAGGCCGGTCATGATCGTGTACTCGACGGCCTGGCGGTTGATCACGGGCAGCACCCCGGGCATGCCGAGACAGACCGGACAGACGTGCGTGTTTGGCGCAGCGCTGTGGTAGTCCGCGCGGCAGCCACAGAACATCTTGCTCTTCGTCGCGAGCTGCGCGTGCACCTCGATGCCGATGACGACTTCGTACTTCGTAGTGGCCGGCGCGGTCATCGTAAGGCAGTATACATACCCTTAGGGGAGCGTCGAGTGTTGTGTGCGGGTGGTGCCGGGGGTGGGGATCGAACCCACAAGCCGCTCGCGCGACGGCGGATTTTAAGTCCGCTGCGTATTCCAATTTCGCCACCCCGGCAGGCGGCAGCGGCGCGTACGAGACAACGCGCCCGACTGATTCTAAGGTCATCTCGCATCGGCCAGCAACGCCGGAGTAGCCAACACGCCGCTTCGAAAACCCTGCCCTTTGCCTCGGCGCGCGCGGTCTGGCATCATCGCCCCGTGACTACGCAGCCCGACTGGCAGGCCTTCCGCGCGCGCTTTCCCGTGACCGAGCGCGCCGTCTACCTCAACACCGGCTGGTCCGGCCCCTCAGCCCGCGAGGTCGTCGCCGCGATCCAAACGCGCGCCGAGCGGGAGGCCTTCGACGGGCCGACTACGCTCGAGGTGCGACATGAGAAGGCGCTCATCGTCCGCGAGGCGCGCGCTGCTCTCGCGTCGCTCATCGGCGCGGACGACATCGCGCTGATGAACACCACGACGGAAGGGATCAACGCGGTGCTGCGCGGCGTCGGCCTGCGCGCCGGCGACGAGATCGTCACGTGCAACCTGGAGCACTCGTCCGTGATGGTGCCCTGCTACGAGCTGCGCCGTCAGCTCGGCGTCGAGGTGACCGTTGTGCGCTCGTCCGCTGAGGAGCCGCTCGATGAGCTGGCGCGGCTGTTCGAGGAGGCGATCTCACCGAAGACGAAGCTCGTGCTGATCAGTCACATCTCGTACAACCGCGGCACACGCCTCCCCGTCGAGCGCATCATCCGCGCCGCGCACGCGGCCGGCGCGCTTGTCCTGCTCGATGGCGCGCAGCCCGCCGGCCAGATCGAGATCGACGTGCGCGCACTCGGTGTCGACGCGTACTCGTTTCCGGCGCACAAGTACGTGCTCGGGCCGGACGGCGTCGCCGCGCTGTACATCCGCCCGGACCTCGTCGAGCGCGTCGCGCCGTTCGCCGTCGCGCACGGCGCGTCCGAGTACTACGACTTCGAGGGCAACTTCACGCCCGTCACGAGCACCCTGCGCAAGTTCGAGATGACGACGCACAGCGGCCCGCTGCTCGCGGGCGAGATCGCCGCCGTCGGGCTGCTGCAAGAGCTCGGCATCGAGAACGTCGAGTCGCGCATACTGGAGCTGTCCTCCCGCCTCATCGACGGCATCGGGCGCATCCCCGGCGCTCAGCTGCGCGGCCCGCTCGATCCGGCGTTGCGTTCGGGCCTCGTCGTCTTCACGGCGGGCGATCTCGATCCGAACGAGACGTGCGCAGCGCTCTGGCAGCTCCGCCGCGTCGTCGGGCGCGTCGTGAACGACAAGCGCGTCCGGCTTTCCGTCGCCTCGTTCAACAGCGAGGACGACATCGACGCCGCGCTCGAAGCGATCGAGTATCTCGCGACGCGCGGCCTCCCGCCGAACGCCATGTCAGCGCAGCAGTTCAAGGATATGGTGGCCGAGGA
>JBGQHA010000013.1:0-15678 GCA_041497735.1 Dehalococcoidia bacterium
CAACAGACACGTTCACCCCAACTCCGACCGACACAGACACGCCGGTTCCGCCAACGGCGACGTTCACTCACACGCCCACGCCGACTGATACAGACACACCAACGCCGACGGATACGTTCACGCCCACGCCGACGGACACCGACACGCCCACGCCAACAGACACGTTCACCCAGACGCCGACTGATACAGATACGCCGGTTCCGCCAACGGCAACGTTCACTCACACGCCGACGCCCACGGACACGCCGGTTCCGCCAACGGCGACGTTCACACACACGCCCACACCGACGGACACGTTCACACCCACGTCGACGAACACCTTCACACCGACGTCGACTCACACGCCGACCGCCACGAACACGTTCACGCCGACGGACACGTTCACACCCACGTCGACGAACACGGATACGCCGACCGCGACGGACACGTTCACGCCAACGAAGACCAACACGTTGACGTCGACGCCCACGAGTACGCTCACGCCGACAGCGACGATCGCCGCCGCGGGCGCAATGGCCGTCGACTGCGACGCATCGACCGCCGCCGTCGACACGAGCTGCAGCTACAACCCGGGCGCGACGTTCAACGTCAGGGTCAACGCCACAAACGCCGGCAGCGGCTACGCCGGCTACCAGGCCAAGCTGAGCTGGACCGATGCCACGCTGGGTTACCTTCCGGCCGCCAACCCGGCGACGGAGAACAAGTGGTCGGTGCCATGCATTGCCGCTCGGTTCGACAACCAGCCTGGCGATCCGTCAGTCCTGTACGGCTGCCCATCCTTCCCGGTCGCCGTGAGCACCTTCACCGGGCCGCTCGTGCAGCTGCAGATGAAGTGCCGGGCGGACGGCACCACCAAACTCCTGCTGGTCAGCCGCGCAGGCGACCCCCAGGGAGGCACGCAGTTCATCGACAGCTCGGGCCATGCGATCGACCCCGCGCTGACGGGCGCCTCCATCACCTGCTCGGGTCCAACAGCGACCAATACGCCCACGGCGACCGCCACCCGCACGGCGACAGCCACTCGCACGGCGACGCGCACGTTCACGCCGACGCGCACGTTCACGCCCACCGGCTCGCCGACGAACACGTTCACGCCGACGCGCACGTTCACGCCGGCGAACACCTTTACTCCCACAGACACGTTCACGCCGACGCAGACGGCGACCATCACGCTTACGCCAACAGAGACCTTCACGCCGACACCCAGTCGAACGTCGGAGGTGCTGCCGACGGCTGTCAGTCCGACACCCCGACCGCTCGGCGCCGGCGACGTCGATTGCAACCACGTGACGAATCCTGTGGACGCCCTTATCGTCCTCCAATTCGTTGCCGGCCTCATCGACTCGGTTCCCTGTCCAGACCAGGGCGATGTGAACCAGAATGGCGACACGAACGCAGTCGATGCCCAGCTCATTCTCCAGTTCAGTGCCAGCCTGATCGGCCACCTGCCCGTGGGTACCGCGGGGCAGGCCGAGCCCGCCGCCGGCCCGTCGGTCTGGGTCCATCGCTTCCGCTGGTAGGGGCGCCACCCAGCGCCCAACTAGGCTTTCGAGCCGCCGGGAGACCTCCCACCACCCTCCCTCCAGCCTCCGCCCCAGACTTGACAAACGAACCGACCGAGCGGTACGATTCGAAGCGTCCGGTGGCTAATCTCCTCCAGTACGGCTCCTGTTGGCAGGGAGCGCCCGGCCGTCGGTGGTAGGACACGCCGGCTGCGGTTATGCGTCGCGCCATCGATAGGCGTGCTCTGAGGCGCACGGAAGAAGAATGGATTCTATCGACGCCTTGGAACTGCGAGAGCATTGCTCCGGCAGCAGATGGCGAGCGGGGAAACGTCCGCGCGCAATCCGCACAAGATGGCTTCGGGCCCCTCCGTATTCAAGGAGGGAGGCCCTAGTACCGTACTGACAGGCCAAGGCGGGCGTCACAGCTGGCAGGAGGCCAGCAAGGCTGAGGAGGACCACGAATGAGACGGAAACTCACAGTTCTTGGTTTGCTGGTGGCAGGGCTCATGGTGATCGGCTTCGGTTTGCGTCTGAACGGCGCGAGCGTGCCGGCGGCGCAAGGCTGGTTCCGCACTGCCACGCCCACGCCAAAGTGCAAGGTGAAGTGTACCCCCACGCAAACGGTCGCCAAGCCCACGAAGACCAATACGCCCGCGAAGCCCACGAAGACGAATACGCCCGCGAAGGCCACGAAGACGAAGACTCCTACGCCAACGTTTACGTCGACGCCGACGGATACGCCCACAAAGACGTCCACGCCTACCGACACGCCGACGAAGACGTCGACGCCGACGGATACGCCCACAAAGACGTCCACGCCTACCGACACGCCGACGAAGACGTCGACGCCGACGGATACGCCCACAAAGACGTCCACGCCGACGGACACGCCAACGAAAACGTCGACGCCGACAGACACGTTCACGCCGACGGACACCTTTACGCCGACCGTCACGCGGACGCCCGGCCCGCCCGGCGTGCTCAAGCTGCCCGGTATCGTGAACCTCTTCCTGTGCGGTCCGGCCTCGGTCACGTGCGATACCGATGGCATCGTCTTCCTCGACACGCTGGATCAGCCAGTGCACAGCCGTGACCCGAAGTGCGTCGCTGTCGCGACAGACCCGCTGACGTGCCCGCTGCAGACCATCGGCTCGTTCCAGTTGGAGTTCCGGTTCGACGCCAAGCTCATCACGCTCACCGTGGAGCCCGGCCCGCTCCTCAACCGGCCCAATGTGGAGTGTGCGAGCATCTCAGGTCAGGGCTTTGTACAGTTCCGGTGCAACACCAAGGGCAAGCCGGCTGACGCACCGCTCGGCCCCGGGGTCCTGACCATCGCTCACGTGCATGCGACGGACGTTGCCTTCAAGCTCATCAAGGCGAACCAGGGGAACGGCATCGTCACGCGGTTGATTAACCAGGATTGCGCGCTGTCTGACCTACAGGGGCATCCCATTCTGCAGGCCGGCCAGCCCGAGCCGGGCGTCGGCCCGGGGATCTGCACGTCGGCGGACATCACCATTCGCTACCTCGAGGGAGACGTCAATGGCGACTGCTCCGTCGATGTCCGGGACCAGCAGGAGATCGCCTTCCGCTGGAACGCGGCGATCGGGAACCTGCTCTACAACAGCCGGATGGACCTTGTACCGGACTCCCCCTCGCCAGGCGATGGTGTGATCGACGCGAAGGACTTGCAGGCTGTGTTCGGGCGTCACGGCAGCACCTGTGACGCGCCGCACCCGCCGCAGCCACCTGGCACCCTGAAGTAGAGAATTGATTCTGCGGGCCTGGCAGGAGCACCCGCTCCTGCCAGGCCCTAAAACTCCCAGGCGCGAGTTCGCGTCTGCCTCCCGCAGATGTGACTTCTGACCTCCAAGGCCGCCCGTATGGCGGCCTCTTCGCGGAAGTAGGTGCTCATCCCTCCGGGCGTTAGATTCGAACTTGCCCAATGACTACGTCGCCAAGTGCCCGCTGGCCGAGCTGCAGTCGCAGTCGGCTGCCGCCGGAGCTGTCGCGACCTTAGTCCCGGAGATGGTGAAACGCGTCCCCAAATTGCCCCACGCAGCTGGCGGCGGCCCGGAGACGGAACGCTACCGCCTCTTCGAGTCGGTGAACGGGCTCCTCAGCGCCGCGACGTCTGATGTTCCGCTCCTGCTCATTCTGGACGACCTCCATTGGGCCGGCAGACCTTCGTTGCTCCTCCTGCGCCACATCATGCGCGGCGCAGGACACGCGCGCCTCATGTTCCTCGGCACCTATCGCGAGACCGATCTGGCCCGCACGCACCCGCTGGCGGAGATGCTCGCTGACCTGCGCCGCGAGCAGGGTTACAAGCGCATCGCGCTCCGCGGCCTCGATGAGTCGGGCGTTGATGCCCTGGTCGGCGCCTGGGCGGGACACGAGGCGTAGCGTGCAGAGCTAACGTTTCCGCCGCCGACTCCTCTTGACAACGCGCGTAAGAAGCGTATGATTGGTGCTACTTGGTGACACGATAGCCCGGAGCACTCTCCCAAGCCACAACTCTCATTGGCACAGCCGTCGGCTGGCGTGGGCGGAGACTGAGGAGGACGTGATGATGTACGCAATTCGTCTGCTATCGCTCTGTGCGTTGAGCCTGGGTGCAGTCCTGCTGGCGGCGGACGCCCGGGGGAACGCCGCGCTGGCTACGCATGCCATGCCTTGCGCCGATATGAACGGCGATGGCAAGGTAGATTTCAGTGATGTCGATGTCGTCTTAAGCTGGTACCTCCAGCCGGTATTTCCGCCTGCCTTGGATGTCTTCCCGAGCGGGACCGTGACGGTTGCCGACATTCTCTATGTATTTCAGCAGTTAGGCACGACCACCAGCTGCCAGGATACGCCCGTGAACGGCCACGGCACCTTCCCGGGACTGGGCGATGACTTGATGCCTTCGCTGGGGACGTTCCGGATCCTTGTAGCCGCGCCGTTCCGATCGATGATGGCGGGCTACCCGGGATACGATGGCGTATCGCGTCTCACTAGCCCAACCATGTCGGATTCAGCGACGAAGGTCGGCCGGAGCGCAGTTGTCTTGGACGGCAGCGCGGCTGACACCGCCGGAACGGCTGTAGGAACGGCGGGCACAATCGTCTCAGACTCTTCGTTCTCACTGGTACCTCCCGGCTTCCAAGGGCCAGCGGGGGTGCGAGAGCTTCACACTGAGTTGCGGACGATGGATCTCGCCTTCGGTACCGTCCACGTGCGCGCCGGGACGGCCGCGCCGAGCCGGCCGATTAGTGTAGGCGAAGTGGAGTCTCACAGCACAAGCGGCCTACCCGCAGACGATTGGCCAGCGGAAAGCTTCTTTGATGTCTTCGTCGAAGTAGACCTGCCGGCGTTCGCGAGCTTCCCCACCCCCGGCGCAACGCTCTACAATCCGACGGCGCTGCTGGTTCACAACACGAAGCTTCAGCGCTTCCC
Organism: Dehalococcoidia bacterium; assembly: GCA_041497735.1. GTDB lineage: Bacteria > Chloroflexota > Dehalococcoidia > DSTF01 > RBG-16-68-14 > JBBDXS01. The sequence goes on from JBGQHA010000013.1 coordinate 4,944, forward strand.
GCCCAAGGTTATCTATGTCCACGACAACACGTCCGCCGTCCCAGTCGTGTTCAAGACGGCGAATCCGGGCTTCTGGCAGGCCGGCGATCTCTTTGGCTACCTTGTGCTGGCTGGCCACGGGGCGAACTTTGATGCTAACTCATCTGCAGACGTACAAGCGTTCGACGATGGCATGGCGGCGATCGAGCAGGCACAGGGGGAGATGCCTCTCCCGTCCGTCGGCGGCATCGCCGAGCTGCCGCAGGCCGAAGCCGCGCCGTTAGCCGCGGACGACGCGTCTGGCCCAAACGCGTTGGTCGCCGCGGGCATCGCGGCGGGTGCGCTCGCCGTCGCCCTCGCGATCGCCGGCGCGGCGTGGTGGGGAAGAAGAGCGCTGCTGGCGCGCCGCTAATCGGCATTGGTGCTGCGCAAGTCGCTTGACAAGGCACTGACGAGGTGTTTACTTGGCCCAAATCACAACACCTGGTGGGTCGCGAAGGGCGCTTATTTCGCGGAGGAGGGACCACAGATGACAAAGAGATGTAACCTTTTTGCAGATCGCGTCGCACGCCTCCTGCTTCTCGTAGCAGCGTTCAGCTTCATGGTGTGGCTGACGGGCGGTCAGGCAGGACGCTCCTTCGCGACTCATGCGATGCCGTGCTCAGATGTCGACGGTGACGGGACAGTGTCGAAGATCGACGCGGACATTGAGTCCACATACTACCTGCAATCCGTCCCGCCCGCTCCAGCGGCGGCCGATATGAACGCGAGCCTGAATATCACCGTATTCGATCTCGCGACTGTTGCCAGCAATAATCAGCTCTACACGCTCTGCCAGGACACACCGTTTAGCTGGAGCGGTGGCGTTCCGCCCGCAAGCGGATCAGGAGCGTACGGCCCCGATACGGATGGCGATGGCTGCCCGGACGCAAACGAAGGGGGCGCCAACCCGCTCGCGGGCGGTGTCCGCGACTACCTAAACCCGTGGGATTACTTTAACCCGACAGGCGACGGGAGGAACCGTGTCGATGACATCCTTGCGGTAGTGCAGAGATTTGGCCTGAATGCTGGCATGGTCGGATACAGCACGATCTACGATCGATCCTCTATCGGACCAAATCCGTGGAATCTCGGCCCACCGAACGGCGAGATCCGCGTCAATGACATTCTGGCTGAGGTATACCAATTTAGACACGACTGTCCTTAGTACGGCCGGCTAGGAACGCATCAGGCGCCGGGGCAAGAGTTCCGGCGCCCTGCTTATCGACCCGCGTAGCGCTTCCTGCGAAGCGTGGTCGCGTCGCCGGCACTCTAGCTTCGCTTTCATCTGCTGCTCGATTTCACGAGCCATTAGGCGCCGCGATTCCTCAGCGGTCAGGAGGCGACCAAACTGCATCACCACGCCGTCGCCTGCTCCACCACTGAGCTACGGTCCCGCGGCGCGAGGAGCTTGGTTCTCCTTAGACCAACGAGATCTCCTGCGCTCGACTATCACCATACAGTGCAGCAAGTCGACCCCCGCCGTCCCGGAAGGCCTTGCCCATAAGCACACAGGTGCGCTAAGAAATCCCCGACCGCTCGTTGCGGTGTCATTGACAGCGTAGCCTGCGAGTCATCCGGAAGCAGCGGGCTCACCCCTCCGGAAGAGAAGGGCCAAGACGGGCCAAACAGGGGAAAACTAGTGCAAACAGACTCGAAACGCGTCGCCTCATCTTCCGAAGCAGAGAGCCTGCCCTGAGCGCAGCTGAAGGGGTCGCGAGTTCGCGTCTCGTCTCCCGCTCCGGATACGCTTTCCGACCTCCACGGCCGCCACTTAGGCGGCCTCTTCGCGGAAGCAGATGCTCATCCGGCTCGTTGACAGATGCGCCCGTGGCCATTACACCTGACGCCGAAGGGCCGTGTTCGCTGTGAAGGACGTCTGGATCATTACGGGGCTGCCCGGCGCAGGGAAGACCACAGTTGCCCGCCTGCTGGCAACGAAGATGGACCGCGCCGCACATATCGAAGGCGATCTGCTGAGGCGCTTCATCGTCGCGGACAGTGCGCTGGTTGGAGAGGAGTCAGCCGACGAGGTGGAGCGGCAGGTCTCGCTGAATATCCGCAACCAATGTTTGCTCGCGCGCTCCTTCAGCGAAGCCGAGTTCACCGTGGTACTCGATTACCTAGTCCCTACTAGAAAACAACTGGAGCAGTACCGGCGTGCTCTCCACGGACTGGGCCTTCATATCGTCGTCCTCGCTCCTCAGCCGGAGATCGTGTTAAGGCGCGACCTCGCTCGCGCCGCCGTGCACGGACATACCCATGAGGACGCGATGCATCTCGGGCCGGTCATGGCTGAAGAACTACGAGGCACCGCGCTCCGGATCGATACGGGTGCGCTCAGCCCGGAAGAAACGGTCGGTGTAATCCTGCGACGAAAGGCAGAGGCCAGGCTGGAAGCGCTAGGCCTGCGATAGCCCCGGCGGTGCCGTACCCACCCGTCCAACCGCCGCTTGTTCTGCGTTGCTCCTCATCGCGTGCAGTGAGGAACCGTAGTGTCGCGGGTTCTACCTGCGCGCAAGAAAGATGGCACGGTCGTCGTTGTCTCGATATGTTTTCACCAACGACACCCTACGAAAACCAACTTCCCGCAGCATCAGCTCGACGCAGCTTAACGTCGGTCCCCAGAAATTGGTCGGGTCGTCGTTCAAGGAGCTTCCCGCGTAGAAACGCAAGAACGGCTGGCGGTCCGATTTGATGTAGTGTGTTTCTACCACGGCACACTCTCTGGTCAGCCGGGCTAGGTGCTCAAGGGCCAGAAGGGGGTGCCGCTCATGATAGAGCACACCAAAGAAGAGGACGATATCGAACGATCCTTGAAGGGAAGCAAAGTCACGCCTCTTGAGCTTTAGGCGCGAACCCAGGAGGCGAGCGGCCACTCGAAAGCCCTCCCCACCTTTCAGTTCTATCCCATACTTGCTTCCGACAAAGTCCTTGTGTTGGAAGTCATCAATCGGAGTCACCGCGGCGCCGCGGCGTTCACACCAGAACGAGAAGAATCCATCCCAGCAGCCAGCGTCTAGGACGGTTTTTCCCTGCAGCGAACCTGGGATGGCGTTGGCCCGAACTTCTTGGCTTCGTGCGCTGCTGTGCCCTGGTGTTGTTACTCCATCGCCCAGATCGATGGTATGCCACCAGAATGGAACCCTGGCGACGGCCCTCAGCTTCCTCTGGCAAAGATCAGGGTTCGACGCGAGATACCCCACAGCTAGCTTCCTTGCCACCTACGTTCCGGTGCGCGGCGTGAACAAGTCTAGCGGAAATTCCGGCGGTAGGCATTCTCGAGAACAAGGCCGGCTTAAAAACGGGCTCCCTTCGAGACCATGACTCTTCTGAGGTCAGATGGCCTTCCAGATTGAGGCCATCGACGATAGCAGGCCTTCTAGATTCGTTGGTAGGCCATCTTACTGGTAATCAGATGGCCCTCTGAGCGTGGCGCGACAGCCTAATGGCCGTGCTGTCAGGCTTTCTGGGCAAAGGTCGGCGGCCTTTTCACGGAGGCAGATGCTCATCCTTCCGGGCGAAGATCGGCGCGGTCCTGCGCGAGGGCGAGCGGCGCCTCGGCATCCGCGAGGCCGGCGGCGCGCTCGAGAGCATACGTCCAACAGGCAGAGGGCTCTGTTTGCCGCTATAGAGGTTCACGGCGGGTACTCCGGTCGAGCGCTGACCTGCCTTACGCAGCTCGAGCAAGGGCAGCCGGCTCAGCAGACCGGACCTTGGCGCCTTGCACAACCGCGGCGACGCCTAAGAATGCGACCGCTCCGGCAACGAACAGACCGGCATAGAGGACCAAGACGGGAATGTAGGAATGTGAAGCGTCGAATAGTAGTCCGCCTATCCATGGGCCGCTGATTGCGACGATGGTGTCCACGCCGTCGATCGCGCCATAGACGCTTGCGTACTTCTCGCGGCCGAACATTCTTGTGACGAGCATCGGCTCCAACAACGGACCGAATCCTGAGCCTATTCCCCAGAACAGTACGAATGCCAAGAGGTAAACCACGGTCACGCCCATCGCTATTAGGGCGAGAGCAGCCGCCATGGTTAGTACTACGGCGACGGCAAGCACTTCGTACCGTCGCACCCGGTCTATCAGGACGCCGGCTGAAAGACGCAGTGCGACACCCAAACCCGCCGCGCCGCTGAGCACGAACGCCGCATGTTCCGATGAAACACCTCGGTTCTCAAAGTAAGGAATGGCGTGAAACAGGAACGCCCATTGGGCGCAGAAGAACAACGCGAAGCCCATCGACATGAGCCAGAACACCCGAGACGTGAGTACGGACTTCAGCGTATCCAGCGCGAACAAGCCTGCATCAGACGACGCAGCGCGGCTCGATTCCGGCGAGAGATATACGGAGCGCCAACGATCACTCGGCCCATTGCCAAAGAAAAGCAAGAACGTGCCGTTGATCGCGACGACAAGGGCGGCCGCCACGACAAACGTCTCACGCCAGCCCAGGCTCGAGACGCACAGCGACACGATAGGTAGGAAGGCCAGCCCGCCGAGACCAAACCCCGATGTCGCAATGCCCATCGCGGTTGCGCGGCGCTTCACGAACCAGCGCGTGATGAGCGTAGTGAGCGGGATGTAGAAGACCCAGGCACGGAAGAACGCTAGCACGGCGAGCAAGACGAAGAACTGCCAGAGTGTGTGCATTTGGGAAAGCAAGAGGTACGTGACCACCGTAGCAGCGCTGCCGACAGCGAGGACGGGACGCGGCTGAAACCGGTCGACGAGGCGGCCGACGATTGGACTCGCAAGGCCTGACATCAGCAACGTCAAGCTGATCGCGCCCGACGTAGTCGCACGCGACCAGCCGAACTCGTCCTCCCACGGTGCAACAAAGAGACCGAACCCCCAGAAGGTCACACCAGCCACCAAGCCAAGGGAGATCGAGGTGTGAACCGCCAGCCACCAGCCGGGATAAACGTTGCCCAGACGACGCGCTAGAGCGCTCACGCCGCTCTTTCCAGCGCTACTCCTCGCCGGCCGGAGCAGATGACAGCTGGAAAATCGAAGCCGTTGTAGGCACGGTATGCCGTCGTATAGGCGCCTGCCGATAGCAGAAGCATGCGATCACCCACCTCGAGGTCGGGAAGCTCGATGTCGTGGGCGATGATGTCCGTGCTGTCACATGAAGGGCCCGCGAGTGTCGTGAGCTTTCGCGGCAGATGGTCCTTCGCCGTGACGGTTGGGTAGCGCCAGCCACCGATGACCTCCAGCAGGCCCGCGTAGATACTCAGATCAATGAACACCCAGGGCTTTCCGCTTCGCGTCGCTTTGCCGATGACGGACGCAACGAGCGTACCTGCTTCGGCAACAATGAAGCGACCGGGCTCGATCGCGTACTGCACACCGGAGCCGAATGTCGTCGTCGCCGCCTGCAATACCTCGTTGCCGATTTCGGCGACGCTTGGCACGTCGTCGGTGTAACGGGCCGGCAGCCCTCCACCAAAGTTCACGAGCTGGAGCACGATTCCTGCGTCGCTGGCGTAGCGCCAGAGCTTCCCCGCCACTTCAATCGCCTCACGCCAGCTCTCCGTGCGCTCACACTGGGACCCAACATGGAAGGTGAGACCGTGGGGCTGCAGCCCGGCGTCCCGGGCACGACAGAGCAGCTCAGCGGCTTCGAGTGGTGGTACACCAAACTTTCCCGCGAGCGGCCAGCGGCTTCCCTCATGCGGCACGTCCAGCCTGACAACGACTTTGCAGCCGGGCGCGTGGACGCGCAGTTTTTCGACCTCAGCGCTGCTGTCGACGGCGAAGGTATCGATGCCGCGTGCATGCGCCTCTGCGATATGCGACGGAACCTTGACCGTCGAGCTGAAGATCGCTGACCTCGCGTCAACTCCGGCATCCTCGAGCGCCTGGATCTCATTGATTGACGCCACATCGAACCCGCACCCCTCTTCACCGAGCACGGCAAGCAGGGCCCGGTCCGCGTTCGCCTTACAGGAGTAATAGATGCGCGGTCGCAGCAAGCTGAAGGCGTCGCGGACGCATTGGACGCGGTTGCGGACCGCATCGAGGTCGAGAAGGAGGGCTGGGGTCGGCACGTCGACATCCTGAAGCAGGGCCCATGGTTCGATGAACATTGCCGGTCCCTCAGGCCGCCCGCTCTTGGCCGCGGATGCGCTCTTCCATCTGTCGGATGAATATGTCGACGATCTCTGGATCGAACTGCGTACCGGCTCCTCGTCGGAGCTCCTCGAACGCGAATGCAAACGGCAGCGCCTTGCGGTACGGCCTGTCGAGGGTCATGGCGGAGAAGGCATCCGCGACAGCCATGATCCGACCGATCAGCGGGATCTCCTTCCCCTTCGTGCCTTTCGGGTAACCGGTGCCATCAAAGCGCTCGTGGTGGTTTAGGACGCCATCTAGGACGTCCTTACGCCGAGGGACGTGCTGAATGAGATTTGCGGCGAGTGGAACGTGCAGCTTGATCGTCTCGTACTCTTCGGCGGTGAGCCCGCTCGGCTTGCGCAAGATGCGGTCCGGGATGCAGATCTTGCCGACGTCGTGCAGCGCTCCTGCAATCGCGAGCGATCGCTGGCTCTCGGTCGACAGCTGCAGGCCCTCAGCAATAAGGACCGCGAACTCGCTCACAAGATCGCAGTGGCGTTTGGTGTACTGGTCCTTGTTATCCACGGACGTGACGAGCGCTTCGAGGAAGCTGAAGCTGCCCGTTCTGCGCAGCGCCTCTCGGCGTTCGTCCAGCTCCTTGACGTTGATGCCGGAGCCGGAGCGTTTCGCATCGTAGAGGTTCGCGTCCGCTGCCGCGACAAGCTCGTACCGGCGGCGGCCGTTGTCCGGATACGTGGCCATTCCGAAGCTAAGCCGGATCGGTATCCGCTCGCTATCGCCTTGCTGGTACGCCTGCTGCTCCGCCCAGGTCTGGATGGCCTGGACGAACTCCAGTGCCACGCCGCGGCCAGCGTTTGGCAGAACCACAGCGAACTCGTCGCCGCCGAAGCGGGCAGTGAATCCTGGCTCTGGACAGAGTTCCAGGAGTCCGCCTGTTATTTTCTGAAGAACTTCATCGCCTGCGGGGTGCCCGTACGTGTCATTGAAGAGCTTGAAGTCATCAATATCGCCAATAACGAGGGACAGCCGGGCATGCTCGTCGACGAGGCCCTCGATTAGCCTGTCCAACGTGGTGTGAAGGTACCGCGCATTGTATAGTCCGGTGGTCGGATCGCGGTCGGCCAACCGCTTCATCTCTTCAAAACGCCGCTGATTTTCGTATGCCACACCGAGCTCTGAGCCGATCGTTGACAACGTCCTGGTGTGAAGGTCCTGATCGCGAGGCACGCCGAACACTATTGCAGCACCGCGCGCTTCTCCGCGCTCGGAGATCCGAACCAAGACCGTCCGAGTCTCAGCGTCTTCCTCCGTGTGGCCTATGACCACGTCCTCTGCCAGCGCCTGGATATCGGGAATGGGTTGGCTTACCGAGAATGATCTTGGGAACGCGGCCACGAGTTGCACGGCCCCTCTATCGAGGACGTATAGGACAGCTGAAGCGCCGCCAATCGTGTCGCACAAAGCCTGCAGCGCGATCTGGCACACTTCATCGATGGACGCTGCCCGGCTTAGAGCGGACGCGACATCATGGAGCGAAGCCAGACGAGCCGTTCGTTCCTGGACAAGCCGCTCCAAGCCCTCCGACATGCCGCGCAACTCTCGGTTGAGCCGCTCGTTCTCACGCACGGTCACGAATTGGCGCGCGATGACAAGGATTACGGTGCTCAAAGCTAACGCCATGAACACGTTCCACTGGCTCCCGCGGTCATGCACGCGGCTTGCATACATGAGTCCTGCGACGCAGAGCACAAGTAGATAAGGGACGGACGCAGCCAAAGCCTGGAGCTGGGTACGGCGAGGCGTTGGTGCGCTGCTGGTGACGCGAGCGATCGACACGGGGCCGCGCGACCAACGCATGATCACCGCAAACGTGACGAGTAGGAACCCGAGCGGCCAGCCGAGGTCGATGGGGCTCCCGCTGGCGTAGTCGTTATGGATCGTCAGGAACGCGAAGCCGAAGTCGGCGATGATGAACGAAATGATCCCCGCAATGAGCAGCAGCACTGCCGGGTTCCGGCTCGCGATCCAACCACGCGACATCCCGCCGATAAGCGCGCACATCAGGATTACATCGCCACCCGGATAAGCGAGCCCGATAAGCTTCTCCAGCCACGACGAGTCGCTCTGGCCATAGATCGGTCCAAGGACAGCAAACCAACTGAACGTGGCGATGCTGGCCATGATGATTAGCCCGTCTAGGCCGATCTTGATTCGCTCCTCCTGCCGCATGGATCGTGATGGAAGCATGACGAGCCCAGCCAGCATGAGCGGAATCAGGCCGAGATAGCCTGCGTCCGAGGGCGACGGAAACGGCGTGTCGCGCTGCAAGATGAGCTCGTAGTAGGACCAGACGACCTGACCGATACCCCACGAAAGCATCCCTGCGCCGAGAAGGGCCCAGCTTCGGCGGTCGTTCCCAGAGAGCCGGGTCGCCAGAGCTATCGAGAGCACGCCGCTTGTAACGGCCACCGACGAGAGGGCGATGTCAGAGAACCAGGTCAGCCCGACGGCCCCATTTGGCTTGATGGCCAGCCACGACAAGAACGTGACAACAAAGGCCACGACAAGAAGCGCGAAACCGCGCTCAACACGACGGGAATTGGTAGACAAACCCATGGGCGCTTAGGCTCTCCCCTACCGCTGCCTTCTCTGCCGCTCGCAGAGACTCGTCGTAGATGTATCGACGGGTAGAGGCCACCTCTAAATGCAGCCGCGGGGCCGTAGTCCGCTTCGACGCGAAAGAGATTCTTGAAGTCGACTCTTAGGTATTTCCCTGTTGGGAACTCCCAATGAAACTGGCCGGGAGATTCACCTTCCGGGCGCCGGCTCTAGATGTCGGCCCGTTAGAGGACTCTGGCCGCTCCTAGATTCACGATTGGAGCATTCGTTTCTTGAGCCGGACGGGTGGCCTTTGCTCTAAGTCAGCAGGGCAGAACTGCATATCGTGACGAATGCCGCCAGAGTCGAGCATATCGGTGGGAGTGCGTGGCCGCGCAGTGGAGTGGAACCAGGGTCACTGGAGCTAAGCGACGTGAGCGAAAACGAGTCTCAGGGGAAGCAGAATGACGCGCTCGCCCGGAACGCCGCAGCGGGTGATCCTACCCACGACGGCCTCCTCATCGTCGACAGCTCGGGGAAGATCGAACCGCTTGGCCAGAGTTCAAGCCGCGCCTGGCAAGTCCCACAGGGCGGGAAGACGATGCCGCTCAACCAGCGATTTGCGCACCGCTGGCGGATCCCGCAACGGATGCTCGACCGGCCGAGCAAGGATAACGACCTGCGTCACGCGCTGGACAAAGACCACCTGACAGTGCACTTCCAGCCGGAAGCGGACGTGCAGACGGGCTGTATCGTCGGCATGGAAGCCCTCGTCCGATGGCAGCATCCGCGCCGCGGGCTGATCTTGCCAGACGAGTTCATCCCGCTGGCCGAACGCACTGGTTTCATCGTCCGCCTTGGTGAGTGGTCCTTCGAAGAGCTTGTACTGTGAACTCAAGCCGCCAGAAAGCAGGGCTTGCTGCTGGTAGTGTCGCCGCCAACCTCTCGCCGCGGCAGTTCCAGCAACCGAACCTGATTGAGATGATCGCGGCGGCCCTCGAGGAATCGCACCTGGATCCGCACCTGCTGGAACTGGAGATCACTGAGAGTTCCGCAATGGAGCACGCGACCTACACCATGTATGTTCTTCAGGGTTTGGCCGAAATGGGAGTCCGGATCGTGCTGGACGATTTTGGGACCGGCTTTTCTTCGCTCGGCTATCTAAAGGACTTTCCGATACATGCGCTCAAGATCGACCGGTCATTCGTGGGCGGCATCTTGTCCCAGCCCAAAGACGCCGCGATCGTATCGGCCATCATCGGAATAGCCCACAGTCTCGATCTTGAGGTGATTGCCGAAGGGGTTGAAGTCCCGGCCCAGCTCGACTTCCTCCAAGAGAAGGGCTGCGACAGGTATCAGGGCTTCCTCTTGGCCAGGCCGATGCCCCCTCTAGAATTGCCGCTGCGACGCGCCGCATAGGAGTAGATCAATGAATGCTGTCGACGTCATGAACACGCCCATCGTTGCCGCCTCACCAAACGCCTCGGCCCGGGAGATCGCCTTGCACATGCTGCTCGGAGGCTTCAGCGGCGTCCCGATTGCTGATGGAAACGGTTCCCTGGTTGGGATCGTCACAGAGTTAGACCTCATCAAGGCGCTCCGGGCCGGTAAGCCGTTAGAGCACGTTAGTGTCACCGATATCATGACGTGCGATGTCGTGACCGTGGACGTGAGCACGCCGGTGGAGGAGATCATGCGGATCTTCGAGTGCGAGCACATTCTCCGCGTCCCGGTCATGAGAGAAGGCAAGATCGTCGGGATCGTATCGCGACCGGGCCTCTTGCGCGCGGTCGTGGAGCCCAACTTCATCCGAATCGGTTGACGATGCGCGGGCCGGGCCGCGGGCGAAGCAGGTCCCGGCGGGGGCACATCTGCTCTCGGGCAAGCCTGCCCTGAGCGCAGCCGAAGGGATCGCGAGTTCGAGTCTCCTCTCCTCCAGATTCGAAGATCCTTAGAGTGAGCGTGTCGCTACTCGTCTCTTAAAGATGTCACTTCCGACAAGGGCGAAACGTCCGCCTTACGCGTTCTCTC
>JBGQHA010000014.1:0-15188 GCA_041497735.1 Dehalococcoidia bacterium
ACGTTCTCCGAGACGCCGGTCTGCGGCTGCAGCGTGATCGCGCCCGAGTACTGCAGCTCGATCTGGTAGCCGGTGTAGCCGCCCGTCGGCGGACGCAGCGCCAGCACGTCGAGGCTGAAGGGCGTGTTCGCTGCGAGAGCGCAGTCGCGGATGATCGGGCCGGTGTCGCAGACGAGCTGCGTCTTCGCCTTATCGCCGAAGGCGCGCAACCCCATCTTCGCCAGCGACGGGTCGTCGACCTTCGTGGGGGACGGCGTGAACGTCGGTGTGCCGGGCGTGCGCGTCGGCGTCGATGTGCGCGTCGGCGTATTCGTATTCGTGGGAGTGTTCGTCGGCGTGTTGGTTGGCGTGAACGTATGCGTCGCGGTGAACGTCGGGGTCGGTGTGAATGTCTTCGTAAATGTCGGCGTCGGCGTGAAGGTCGGCGTGGAGGTCTTCGTGGGCGTAAACGTATTCGTCGGCGTCGACGTGAACGTTGGTGTGTTGGTGGGCGTCGGTGGGTTGCAGTTGATCGCCAGCGTCTGACTGGACTTCAGTAGCGCGTGCGTGGGCGAGCCGTCGGTGTTCGGCTGGTAGTAGAAGCTCGACGGGTTGGCCGCGCCGCCGACCAGCGTGATCGTGCTGAGGCCCTGCGTGCAGAAGAACGAGAAGTTGAGCAGCGGCCCGGTGTAGTTCGTGAAGAAGGGGTTGTTCAGGCTGTCCTTGCAGATCACCACAAAGACGCCCGGCGACGGTGTCTGCGTCACAAACGTATTGCCGGCGCAGCCCATCCACTTGTTCGCCGGCGGGTTTAGGGTGTTCAGCGTCAGCGGGCCCGAGTACTGCAGCGCGATCTGATAGCCGCTGTAGCCGCCGCTCGGGATGCCCCCCGGTGGCGCATCGATCTGGACGGTGAGCTTCGTGTTCGTGGAGAAGGTGCACTTGGCTTCCGGCGTGCAAGTGCCGTTCGCGCTGATGTTCATCGTGACGTTGTTGGCGCTGGCGTGCTGCGGTCCGTTGGCGAAGAAGAGCGCGCCCCCGACGATGCCGGCGGCGAGGAGGGCGAGGACGACGGCGAGGCGCGCGAACCCTGCCTGGCTCGTCGACCGAATCCCTTCGATGAGCTTACGCTGCCTGTGCACGCTGCTCCGATCCGTTCCGCACCACGCCCACCGGACGGCGTTTGGGGCCATCTCGCGGCGAGGCCGGAGCTAGGCGGGGGTTTAGCGGGAACCTTCGTCAACTATACAACGATGGGGCGCGCTGTCAAGTAGCGCCTACGCGCAGTCGTGGTGGTACTGGTATATCGCCTCCAGGATGTCGTCCACGCGGATCTGGCCGTTCGGCGGCCCCAGGTTCCACGCGTTCGGACCGATGTAGGTGCGGTCGTAGTCGGTTGAGTAGCCCGGATCGCCGGTGTTCTTCCCGTAGTGCTGCACCACCATGAAGACCGATATGCCTGCCGCATGAGCCAGGCTATGCGCGGCTACCCCCGTTCAGTTCAGCCTTGAGCCGTCATTGAGGGCTGCTGCTTTGGTCGGCTGACATTTCGATGCTGATAGGACAGAACTCGAGTTCGTCCGGGACCGCTGCTTGGAAGTGCAAAACACCAACGCCTCCATCCATCCGCGGGTTTAGCGCGACATAGACCGCCGCCTCATCAACAGCTCTAGCGAGATCGTCGGTGTAAAGCCGGCCGTGCCAATAGCCACCGGCGCTAAGGGTGTCCTTCCACGGGCCGATGGTGGCGGGATCCGACCGTCGCGATAGCGGCAGGTAGAGATCAGTGCAGCCTCGGTCGGCGCAGCGAGCCGCAAGCCACTTGTTCATTGCCGACCGGTTGTCGGTTGGGGCTGGCGGGTCCGACTCGAGAATTACGAGCACCGGGATGCTGAGCATCGCGAGCTCAGCGACATTGGCCTCGATCCCGATCGAGCCGAGCACGCGCACGATCGTTTGTCCCTTCTTGTAGAGGTTCTTGGCCAGCGCGAAGATCTTGTAAGCGGTGTATCCTGAGGCGGCGAGCGTTACTAGCGTGGCGGCGTCCGCCTTGTGCGTTTCGGTTTGTTCAGGCTCCTTCTGCGGCTCGTCCGGGAGCGGTGCGTTGACGATCGGCGGGGCGTTCGCCTTAGCATCCCCTTCGATCGTAATCTCAGGCACCGCGATAGGCTGCCCAGCGTTCGCGTCGGTTTGGCCGGCTGCTTCTCCCTCAAGGAACACGGTCAACTGTTCGCTTGAGAATTCCTCAGGTGGCTGGTGCGAGACAGTCGGCTCGTTCGCCCCGTCCTGGTAGCCCTGTAGCCAGGCGTTTTCCAACTCCGTTCCTTGATATGGGTTCTCGGTCATCTCAGCTGTTCCGTCTTGCGTTTGATCAAGGGGGCGGGGTCGCTACCAGATTGATGTTGCGCAACGAGAAAATCCGCGCAAGGGCGACATGCTGTGTCACCACCGTTACATTGCTCCCTTCAGGGAGCGACTCTCCTGCGGTCGGGATCTGGGAGAGCACTTTGAAGGGCGTTTCTTTCCCCGGTTCAGCCGCCGCCGCGACCTGGTTGACGGCGTTAAGGTGCTTCTCGGCCGCGAGCCGATTGCACGCGTCCCAGGTAGCGCAACCGCTGAAATCGGGAACAACCACCGTCGCACCGGCCTTTGACGCCGGCATCGGCATCGGCATCGTTCCCTTCGGATACGAGGAACCGGTGGCAGCAGCGAAGTCGGCGGGCGTGACGGCCTTCGTCACATCGTTGATCGCCTGTGACGCGCAGTGCGCGACGAGGTCGAGATCGGCCTGATACGTCGTCAACGCCTGCGTGATCGTGTCCGGCGTGGTAGGCTCCGTCCAGACGTAGTTCGCGGGGTGCTGCCGGACAAAGCCGAGCAGGTTGATGTTGTCGAGGATCGCCGAGCGCTCCTTCGCGCAATAGATCAGGACGTCCTGGGCGTGCTGCACGTCGGCGGCGTTCGGGGGCATGGGGCCGTCCGCGATCTGGATCGGCGCAAGAGTGGTGTAGTACGGCTTCGAGTACTTGTCCGGCTCGTGCTCTAGCGACTGCAGCCACCGCACAAGCAACTCATAGAGCTCAACGGGGTTTTGAATATCGTTCATCGCGAGGTCGACCGGGCCACCCTCGTGGTAGACGCTGATGTGTATCTCCGACCGGAACTTCTTCTGCAGGCTGTCCAAATGTGTCTTTGCGTCCCCTGAAAACAGCCCATAGGAGCCTGACAGTTCAGCTGAGATCGACTCGGAATCGGCAGAGTTCGACGTGTCGATCTGAATCACGCCAACAAACAGGCCGCCCCGCCCGACCCCACGCACAAACATGTTGCCGTATCGGGTTGAGAACACATCTGGACGCCCGACCAAGCCCTTCGCTGGCTCTGTCAGGCTCGGGCCCTTGATCGAGATGAACTCCAAGCTGACGTTCGCCGTGATCGCGAGGAACAACGAACTCGATTGCACCATAGACTTCTGCGCAAACGAGAACCGGGCCGACATCCCGGCCCCAAACGCCGCGCACCCGTAGCTCGCCTCGACATCGATCCCTAGCGATTTCTCGAGCTCCGACGTTGAGTGGATCCTTGTGATGTCAAACGAGGCTGTTGCGCCTGCTGCCCCCGGAACCCCAGATGGCTGTCCTTCAACCACCAAACCCATCGGGCTGCCGGAGGCGAGGTCGGCGCCAACACCGAAGTCATAACCGCTGAGGTAAGGCACTGTCACCTGAGTAATCGCCATGAGCCCCTCCTGCGGTTGTGTGAGTAGCGGAGTGTTTGTAACGCATGAAAGAGCAGGGCGTCAAGCTAATGTAATCGTGCAGCCTGAGAGGCTGGGTCAGTCCGTGGAGCGGGAGATGTTCATTATGGTGACTAGGCGAGGGAGCAGCGTCGAGAGGCGTTGATTGGGGCGTCCCGGTTGGCGCTCGGGTCGGGTTCTCAGATTGCATGTTCGGCAGCCCCGACGAGCGGCTGGCTATATCGCTGGAAGCTGCCGCAGATCAAATTCCGGAATAAAGGGATTCTGGAAGCGGACGCCTTCCAAGAAGCGGCCGTGTTGCATGTCTTCGGTGAGCACGTGCGATACCTGGTTCAGCTTGGCGACAGCCCAGATCATGGCGTCCCAGAGCGAAAGCTTGTGCTGGATTGCAGCCCGGCACGCTTCCAGGAGCGCGCTTGGCGTGAGATCGAAGACCGGGCATGTTAACACGAAACGTTCCACCTCTCGATGCGCATCGCTTGGCCGGAGCGGCTCCTGGAGCTTTCGCGTCGTCGCGTTGAAGAATTCCGATAGGCACTGGACGCTCAGCACGGCCTGCTCACGCTCGACCAGCGTTTCAATCAACTCCGCCGCTATGCGCTGCTTGCGCAGGTCGCGCGGGTCGAAGGCATAGACCAGGATGTTGCTGTCAACGAGAATAGCGGACGATGCGTTCCTCATAGAGCTCTTCCCGCGTCCACGTCCGCCCCGTCTGCGGGACCTTCATGCGCCCTCGCTTCGCCATGTCTCGCTTGAGCTCCTGCCACGCCCTGCGGTCGAACGAAAAGCCAGCGTTTGATCGGCTCGCCAGCTCGATTCCCTGCCGAACGATCTCTGCTTCACTCTTGCCCAGAGCCTTCGCCCGGCGTTTGAGGAGCCGGCCTTGCTCCGGGGTAATGTAGACTTGCTTGCGCACCATACGGGGCATGGTTCTCGTCCTTCCGAATATACATCATAATATACATTACATGCGTCTCGACGGTCAAGCAGAGGCGCCAGAGCTTTCGCCCCGGCGCCTCATACGTTTTCTACTGGTAGCGGTCGCTACGACAGCTTGATCTGGATCGCTGTCGTCTCCAGATAGGGCGCGCTGTCAAGTGGCGCCTACGCGCAGTCGTGGTGGTACTGGTATATCGCCTCCAGGATGTCGTCCACGCGGATCTTCCCGTTCGGCGGCCCCAGGTTCCACAGGTCCGGCCCGATGTATGTCCGGTCGTAGTCGGTCGAGTACCCGGGGTCGCCTGTGTTCTTGCCGTAGTGCTGCACGACCGCCAGGATGTCGTCCACACGGTTCTGCCCGTCGTGCGTTGGATTGAAGTAGTCCCAGGGGTTGAGCGGATCCCGCCGGCCTCCGCTAACCTGGCTGCCAGAACTGGTCAGTACTTCCTTCCCGTCCGAACATCGGTCGCCATCGGTATCGCGCAGCGCCGGGCTGGTGTGGTACTTGCCAACTTCGGTTGGGTCCGCCAGTCCGTCGCCGTCCGAGTCGGTGAGCAACGGGCTCGATCCGTACATCGCGGTCTCAAGGCCGTCGCCGATGCCGTCTCCGTCGGTGTCGGAGTCATTTGGGTTGCTGCCGAGGCTCCATTCGGCGGAATCAGCAAGACCGTCTGCGTCGCTGTCAACAAGCCCGGTCGCCGTGCCTCCCGGCGCGATCGTGACGCCGCCGACGGTGACCGCCGCCGGGCCTTGGTCTGCAACGTTATACACGCCTGGCGACGGCTCGGTTACGCCCACGTCCGCGCCAGGGCCCAGCTTGGCTATCAGTGAGCCAAACCAGTTGATCGGACTGCCCGCTAACACGTGCACGTCGGCGCTGGCGCAAGTAATCGTTTCGTCCATGCCCGGTGACATATAGATCTCGTTCTGCGGATGGCAGAAGATGACAACTGGCGATGGCCCGCCTGCCCCGCTCGCGACAATGCGCACACCGTTCGGGAACGCCAGGTCACTGACTGTCAGCGTCATCCCCGGCGCGCGAAACAACGTCCCATACGTCTGCCCACCGAGGTACACGTCACTAAAGTTATCGCTAGGCGTGTTGGGCAAGGCGTCAATTTGGTTCTCGATGCCGTCGCTGTCGTCGTCTGCAGTCGGATTGGGCGTTGGTGTTGCTGTTGGGGTGGGGCTATCAGGCGGGGTCGGCGTGGGCTTCGGACTACAGTCCAGGTTCACGCAGTGTACAAACTTCAGGCTGTTTCCTGAACAATAGCTGACAACAGGGTAGCCGTCGTTTCCGATTGCGACAGAGCTAATGCCGCCACCGCAGTTACCGCCTGTGTTATCTAGAGTTGTAATGTTGCTAGACGAGCAATCTAGATCTATACAGTGCGCCACCTTAAGCCCGCCAGCGTAATAACTGATGACAGCGTTCCCATCCGATCCTCTCGCCATAGACCCAGCGCCACCAGAACTATCAATTAGCACCGTGGTCCTGCTTGAGCAAATGATGTCTGAGCAGTGGGCGAATATGAGTCCGGCTCCTTGGTAGACGATGTCAGGAAGACCGTCTGATCCAATTGCCAATGACCCAATGTCGGATACAGAACTGTCGACAGTGGAAATAGTGTTTCCAGATGAGCATGTTGTGTCGCCACAGTGAACTACCTTCAGTGACAATGAGCCTGTCCCAAAGGTATATGCGATAACAGGCAGTCCGTCCGCGCCTTGCTCGATCGAACTTGAAGTGTACGCGCCGGGGTCGACGCTAGCAACGGGGCTTATTGAACTGCAGATCACGTTAGTGCAGTGGATAACCTCTAGCCCTGTTCCGTAGCTGCTTATGACTGGATACCCGTCCGCCCCAATAGCGAGGGAGTACATGTTGCCGCCCGCAGCGCCCGGTGTATTGTCGGCGGAACACAGGAAGTTGCCGCAATGGATCGAGCCTGAGTCGTGAAAGGTGATCACGAACGGAAGGCCGTCCGATCCTTTAGCTAAGCGCGCGAAGTGGATGCCGCCCACCGTGCTGATGGTCGTCAGGGTGTTGCCACCGGTGCAAGTAGGGTTGCCGCAGTGTGCTACTCTTATCGAACCGCCAATCAGATTCGAATACACAATTGCGGGATTGTCATCTGCTCCGATTGCTATCGAGCTTATGTTCGCGTTGACGCTGGAATCGATGACGACGGGGCCTCCGCCGGACGCACCAGCTGCGGGCGTATTACCACCAGGCGGCAGAGCCATCATGAGCCCGATGGCAATGCCGATTGCGAGCATAGTACCCGTCGCTAGGACTCTTGTCCGCCGCGAATGACGTAGCGCCACCATGCGGCCATTATACGCTCCTTGTCAAGCGAAGCTGAGGCGCCGGGACTCTCGCCCCGGCGCCTCGGTTCTAGGTTCTGGGTTCTCGGTTCTGCGTCTAGCTCAGCTTGATCTGGATCGCTTTGGTCTCCATGTACTCCTCGAGGCCCTGGCGGCCCAGCTCGCGGCCGATGCCGCTCTGCTTGTAGCCGCCGTACGGCATATTCGGCAGCCCGGCCGAGTGAAACGCGTTCACCCACACCGTGCCGGCCTTAATCCCCTTCGCCATCTTGAGCGCGGTGTTCAGATCGCGCGTCCAGACCGCGGCGGCCAGGCCGTACATCGAGTCGTTCGCGATGCGGAGCGCTTCGTCGGCGTCCTTGAACGTGATGACGCTCAGCACCGGCCCGAAGATCTCCTCCTGCGCAATGGTCATGGCGTTGCTCACGCCGTCGAAGATCGTCGGCTCGATGAAGAAGCCCTTCGCCAGACCGCCGTTCGGCCGCGAGCCGCCTGTGATGAGCTTCGCGCCCTCGCCCTTGCCCGCGGCGATGTACTTCTCGACCGTGGCGAGCTGGTTCTTGTCGATGACGGGGCCCATGGTCGTTTGCGGGTCGAGCGGGTCGCCGAGCTTCACCATCTTCGTGAACGCCAGCAGCTTCTCGACGAAGGCGTCCTTGACCGACTCGTGCACCAGCAGCCGCGAGCCAGCCTGACAGACCTGGCCGGTGTTCAGGTAGATCGCGAAGTAGGCGCCGCCGACGGCCTGGTCGATGTCGGCGTCCGCGAACACGACGTTGGGCGACTTGCCGCCCAGCTCCAACGAGATCTTCTTGATGTTCGACGACGCCGCCTGCATCACCGAACGGCCGACCTCGGTCGAGCCGGTGAAGGCGATCTTGTCGATCTTGTGGTGCTCGGCCATGTGCTGGCCGATCGTCGAGCCGGGGCCGGTGATGACGTTGACGATGCCGTTCGGCACGCCGGCCTCGGCGCAGATGCGGGCCAGCTCGATCGTCGTCGTGGGCGTGAGCTGCGCGGGCTTGATCACCAGCGCGCAACCGGCGGCCAGGGCGGGCGCCAGCTTCCAACTGCAGAGCAGCAGCGGGAAGTTCCACGGCGTGATCACGCCGACGACACCGATCGGCTCGTGGATCGTCAGGCCGATCGCGTCCGGCGCGAAGTTCGTGATCGCCTCGCCCTTGATGTCGAGCGCGACGCCGGCGAAGTACTCGAACACGTCGGCGGTCATCGCTACTTCGCCGATCGCCATCCCGATCGGGCGGCCGACCTCCTTCGACAGCAAGGTGCCGATCGGCACCATCTGCGCGCGCAGCGCGTCCGCGATCTTGCGCAGCACGTCGTGGCGCTGTTTCGCGGGAGCCTTGCTCCACGCGCCGCTATCGAACGCGCGGCGCGCGGCATCGATCGCGAGGTCGGCGTCCTCAATGCCCGCGAGCGGGTAGGTGCCGACGAGATCGCCGTTCGCGGGGTTCAGGCGATCGAACGTCTTGCCGCTCTTCGCGCTTACCCACTGCCCATCGATGAGCATCTGGTAGGTCTTGCCCTCTGTGGCTGGTTTGGTCTCTGGGGTCTTCGTTTCGGTCGTCATGGAGCCTCCTCATGAGAGATGCGTTGCCTGGGGTAGTTTCGGCGGACGTAAGCGTAACGCCGCGGGCCGCGCCCCGTCAATCAGCAAGCCGATTCTAAGCCGATCGCCCATTCTTGTCCAGCGTTCGAGGCCGTTGATAGACTGGTCGGGCCCTATGCCGTACGACGTTCGAAGGGAAGAGCTGGCCGCGCTCGCGCTCGAGTGGAGCGATCTGCTCGCCCGCTGCGACGATCCGGTGCCCTTCATGCACCCGACGTGGCACCGCGTCTGGCTCGAGGAGTTCGGCGGCGACCGGGAGCCGTTCCTGCTCTCGATCCGGGACGGCGGCCGCCTCGCAGGCGTCGCGCCGCTGCTGCGAGACGGCGACAAGCTCTCCTTCATCGGCCACTACTCGATCTGCGATTACATGGACTTCACGGTGCCCAAGGACGGCGCGGGCGACGTGTTCGCTGCCCTGCTCGATGCGCTCCAGCGCGAGCCATGGGCGGAGCTGGAGCTGCGCGGCCTGCGCGATACGTCGGTCACGCTTGCGGAGTTCATCCCGCAGGCTCGTGAGGCGGGCATGAGCGTCGAGCAGGCGGACGAGGCCGTCGCGCCGCACATCGCGCTCCCGAAGCAGTGGGAGGAATATCAGAGCGCGTTGCCCAAGAAGGACCGGCACGAGCTGCGGCGCAAGCTGCGCAAGCTGCAGGCGGCGGGCGAGCTCGAGCTGCGCATCCACACCTCGCCGCAGGACGTGGAGGAGCGCATCACGACGCTGCTGCGTCTCATGGTGGAGAGCCGCGGCGACAAAGCGGCGTTCATGTCGGAGCAGATGGGGCGCTTCTTCCATCGCATGGCGCCCGCCATGGCCGGCGAGAGCCTGGTGCGGCTGTACGAGCTGGAGCTGGATACGAAGCCGGTCGCGTCAGTGCTGTGCCTCCAGCAAGGCGGCCAGCTCTACTTCTACAACAGCGGCTACGACCCGCAGTACGCCGGCCTCTCCGTCGGGCTGGCATCGAAGGCCTTCTGCATCCGCGACGCTATCGAATGCGGTTCCCACTGCGCGGACTTCCTGCGCGGCAAGGAGCCGTACAAGTACGACTTGGGCGGCCAGGACCGCCAAGTGTACAAGGTAACCATCCGCAAGAAGTAGTGGCGGCGGCAATGTAGGGGCGGCCTTCAGGCCGCCCGTTGCCGTTCCCGATCGAGGACGTAGCTACCAGCAGTGATGGTTGTCACACCAGCATGAATGCTGGGGCATAGATTGTGCTTGCTTCGCTGTCGTAAGGACGAAGCTTCAGCTCCGTCCGGATTGCTGGGGGACGAACCTTCAGGTTCGTCCTTACGGCCCGTATGCTTGTCGGGGTCTGATGACCCCCTACGCTGGGTGGCGAAACGATCCTCCCTCACCCCGACCTTCGGTCACCCCTCTCCCTCGCAGAGGGAGAGGGGTTGGGGGTGAGGAGGACACCGGCCTAGCAGCCCTTACTTCCACTTCGTTATCATCTAAAGGCCCATGTATCGCGTCGCGATCATCAGCTATCACACGTGTCCCGTCGCGCCCCTAGGCGGGCCGGAGACGGGCGGACTGAACGTGTACGTCCGCGAGCTGTCGCGCGAGCTGGCCGAGCGTGGCCATCACGTCGATGTGTTCACGCGGCGCGCGGGCGATGTGCCCGCAGCGGAGCCGGCGCTCGTCGACGGCAGCCCGCACGCCCGGCTGGTGCACATCGATGCCGGGCCCGCCGAGTATGTCGAGAAGTCCCTGCTGCCGGAGTACGTCGATCAGTTCGAGCAAGGTGTACTGGCCTTCGCCGAGCGCGAGGGCATCACGTATGACATTGTCCACAGCCACTACTGGCTCTCCGGGCTGGTTGGCGAGCGGCTGAAGGCGCGCTGGGGTGTGCCTCACATGACCATGTTCCACACGCTGGCCGAGGTGAAGAGCCGGTCGCGCATCAGCGAGTGGGAGCCTGACATCCGCATCGAATCGGAGCACGCGATCGTGCGGCAAGCCGACCGCATCATCGCCGCCGGCAAGGACGAGCGCGAGCTGCTCATTCGGCTCTACGATGCGGATGCGGAGCGCATCTCCGTCGTGCCGTGCGGCGTGAACCTCGATCTGTTTCAGCCCGTCGATCAGGCGGCGGCGCGCCGCGAGCTGTCGATAGGCGAGCACGAGAGGATATTGCTGTTCGTAGGCCGCGTTGAGCCGCTGAAGGGCATCGATATCTTGCTCGGCGCTGCGTCAGAGCTAGCTGTCGAGCACGACTGCATCGTCCTGGTCATCGGCGGCGACAACACGGCCATGCAGGGCGAGATGTCCTACCTGCGCACGCTGGCAAAACGTCTCGGCATCGCCGATCGTGTGCGCTTCCTCGGCGCCGTCGATCACGAGAAGCTCCCGCTGTACTACAGCGCGGCTGACGTCTGCGTGGTGCCGTCGTTCTACGAGAGCTTCGGGCTCGTCGCGCTGGAGGCGATGGCATGCGGGACACCGGTCGTGGCGTCGCGCGTCGGCGGGCTCGCCGGTACCGTGCGCGACGGCGAGACGGGCTACCTCATCCCCTGGCGCTGCCCGGAGCCGTTCGCCGAGCGGATCGAGCTGCTGCTCGGGAACGAGGAGCTGCGCCGCGCGTTCGGGCGCACCGCGCGCGAGGTTGTCGAGCGCTATCGCTGGGCGAATGTGGCCGATGAGGTCATCGAGCTGTATCGCCAGCTCATCGAGCAGGTGCCGGCGGGCGCCCCTCTGGCGAGTTAGCCGTGGCTGATCGCAACGGGCTGTTCGGGCGTCTACTGCGCCGCCGAGCGCCCGAGCCGGCGAAGGAAGAGCTGGGCAAGGACGGCCCGCTGACCGCGATGGTCATCGTCGCGCACCCCGACGACGCCGAGTTCATGTGCGCGGGCACCGTCGCGAAGTGGTGCGCGCAGGGCTGGACCGTCTACTACGTCCTGGCGACAAGCGGCGACAAGGGCACGCACGACGACGGGCTCGACGGGCAGGCGCTCGCCGCGATCCGCGAAGAGGAGCAGCGCGCGGCCTGTCGGGTGCTGGGCGTGAAGGAAGTCTTCTTCCTGGGCTACCCCGATGGCTTTCTCCAGCCGGACATGGAGCTCCGCGGCGGAGTCGTCAAGCTGTTTCGCCGGTACCGGCCGGACGTCGTCGTGACATGGGACGGCTTTCGAGCGGGCTTCAATCACAACGACCACCGCGCGATCGGCATCGCCGTGCGCGATGCGGTGTACCCGGCCGTACGCGACCACCTTTACTATCCAGAGCACGCACGCGCGGGCCTGGAGGCGCATCAGGTGAATGAGATGCTCCTTGCCGGTACTGATGCCCCTGACTACCATATTGATATCGGCGACTACATCGAGAAGAAGCTGGAGGCGGTGCTCTGTCACACGAGCCAGCTGGGCGCGCGCAGCCGCGAAGAGCTGGAGAAGACGTGGCGCGAGCGCATGCGATCGCAGGGCAGGGAACGCATGCGGGAGTCGTACAAGCGCGTCAGCATCCGGCGCTCGCCGCGCGACCAGCAGCCTCCGGGCGTAAAGAAGGATGAGAAGGAAGAGGCCAAGACATCCGGGTAACGCCGTCTGAGATGGGGAGTGCAGGGGGGCGGAGCCCCGCTGCCGGGGGCTTGGGGGTGTCCCCCAAATCCAGTTCGGGCGGGCGGGCGGGAATAGTTTATGTCTGCTGAACATTTCGCATACCAGGCCTTCCTCGTCGGCTTTGCGCTGACGGCGCTCGCCTCGATTGCGTACATCGCGCTGCCGCTCTGGCCGCGCGTTGTGTATCGCGCCGCCGCGACCGACGTTGGCACGACCATGACCGTTGCCGCGCGCAGCCAGCCTCCGGTCTGGCTCGGCCCGGCTGCCTCGCTGAGCGCGTGGTCCGCCGTGGTTGCGCTGACGGCGTCGCTCGCGGGGAGGTGGGTGGCGGCGGGTCGGCCGCCTTACGCCAACATGTGGGAGTTCACGGTCGGCTTCGGCTGGGCGATCCTTCTCTTCTACGTCATCTTCGAGACGCGGGCGCTCCTGCAGCGCGATGAGTGGTCGGCCGGCTCGGGTGCGCGCAACATCGGCGCGATCATGGTGCCGGTCTCGCTCATCCTCTTTGCGGTATCGCTCGCGTACTTCCCCTCGCAGATCCGGCCGCTGGTGCCAGCGCTGCAAGACAACCGCATCCTCGGCGCTCACGTCGCGACGATGATGCTCTCGTATGCTGCGCTCTCGGTTTCCTTCGGGGCGGCGGCGCTGTACCTCGTGCAGGGCGGCGATGGCCGACGCTTCGCGCGCCTGCCGTCGGGCGAGGCGCTCGAGGAGATCGCGAACCGCTCGGTGCTCGTCGGCTTCCCGATGCTGACGCTGGGCATCGCGCTGGGCGCGTACTGGGCCCACACGGCGTGGAGCCGCTACTGGGGCTGGGACCCAAAGGAGACCTCTGCGCTGATGACGTGGCTGATCTACGCGGGCTACCTGCACGCGCGCAACCTGCGCGGCTGGAAGGGTAGGGGGGCAGCGTGGGTGCTCGTGATCGGCTTCGCCGCGGTGCTCTTCACCTACTTCGCGGTGAACCTCTGGGTGAGCGGCCTGCACTCATACGCAGGCGTGAAGTCGTAGTCAGAAGCTTGAGGCTCGAAGCTCGAAATTCGATCTCCGAAGGCCAGGCTTAAGCCTGGCCTTCGTGGTTGTCGCTGCCCGTTCGCTACCATGCGCCTATGATCATCGATTCGCATACGCACATCTTTTGGCCTGAGGTGCGCGACGATCGCGAGGCGTTCCTGGCGCGCGACGCGACGTTCCGAGAGCTGTACAGCCGCCCCAAGGCGCGCATCGCGACGGCGGAGGAGCTGCTCGCGTCGATGAATGCGGCCGGGATCGACCGCAGCGTGGCCTGCGGCTTCGCCTGGAGCGATGCCGAGCTGGTGCGGCGCCACAACGAATACCTCCTGGACGTGGCGGGCCAGTCGGGTGGCCGGATCATTCCATTCTGCACCGTCCTGCCTTCGGATGACGGCGCGCGCGATGACATCAAGCGCCTGGTCAGCGGCGGCGCGCGCGGGCTGGGGGAGCTGCGGCCCCAGAACCAGGGCTACAGCCTCATCGATAGCTCGGAGGCGGACCTGCTGGCCTGGGCCGCCGACGCCTACGACCTGACGTTGCTCTTCCATACCAGCGAGCCGCTGGGCCACGTCTACCCCGGGAAGGGCGGCCTGCCCATCGAGCAGCTCGGGCGCTTCATCGCGGACTTCCGCGGCGTGTCGGTCATCGCCGCGCACTGGGGCGGCGGGCTGCCCTTCTACGCCCTGATGCCCGAAGTCCACGAGTCCTTCGCTCGCACCTACTTCGATAGCGCCGGTACGAGGTTCCTCTATTCGCCGGGCATCTTCGGCCGCGTGATCGAGCTGGTGGGTGCGGACCACGTGCTCTTCGGGAGCGACTTCCCGCTCATCGAGCAGGAGGAAGCGCTGCGGGAGCTGCGCGATGCGCACATCGACGACGAGGCGCGATCGCTCATCGAAGGCGAGAACGCGAAGCTGCTGCTGCGACTGTGACATCGGAACGTTCGGGCCAGCTCCGGCTCTTCGTCGCCTGCGCGTTGCCGGAGGATGTCGTGCGCGCGATCGGTTCCGTCCAGGACGGCCTGCGCCACGCCACCGACGTCCGGCTGCGGTGGGTGCGGCCGGAGAGCATCCATATCACACTCAAGTTCCTGGGCGAAGTCGAGGCGAGCAGGGTAGGGGCGATCGAAGCAGCGCTGGCGGCCGCCATCCAGCCGTTCGAGCTGCATGTGCGGCCGGCGGCGCTCGGGGGTTTTGGCGGCAGCGGACTGCGCGTCGTCTGGGTCGAGCTGGCTGGCGACGTGGCTGGCCTTTCGTCGCTGGCCGGGCGCGTCGCTGGAGCGCTGACGCCGCTCGGCTTCCCGCGTGAGGGCAGGCCGTTCGCGGCGCACCTCACGCTGGCGCGCGTGCCGGACGAGGCCTCGCCGGAGGACCGACGGCGGCTCGGCCGGCTGCTCTCCGCTGCCGAAAGGCCGGCGATCCCGTCGATGGTGCTGACCCAGGTGCATCTGATGCGTAGCACGCTGGGGCCCGCCGGCTCGGTGTACCAACGACTGGCAACGTTCCCCCAACGGTAGGGTTGACGCGCTGGCGAGGCGGGCGTACAATCATCCTTGAGGGGAGATTAAGAGCGATGCCCCAGATCCTCGTTTCCGCGTAAGCCTCGGCGCCGGCGTTTGCTGGTGCCGAGTTGCTTTATGAAAGGGAGGTCATCGTGAACTCAGGCCTCATCGGCAAGATCGAGAAGGCAAAGCGCTACGCCCAGGAGCGGACACGCATCCATTTCCGAGGTCTGGAAGCGGACTTCGAGGGCGAGAACGACCGCCACGAAGTGCGGCTCGATGGCGACTCATGGCGCTGCAACTGCGATTTCTTCGCTGGCTGGGGAGCCTGTGCTCATACCATGGCCCTGGAGCGGATCCTGGAAGGGATGCTGCCGCGCAGCGCGCTCTACGCCGGCGCGAAACCCGCCTGACGACAAACTCTCGACAGGCGACGACGACGTCGCGAGGCAGTTCGGGGCGTCTGTGCGTCCGCAATGTCGCGG